>DVIZ01000164.1 GCA_018710905.1 Candidatus Scybalomonas excrementigallinarum
TGTTTATGAAGAAGATGCAAAAGCCCATGATATTTTGCTCTGTATCCAGACAGGAAAGAAAGTGGCAGATGAAAATCGAATGCGTTATGAAGGAGGGCAATATTTTGCAAAATCAGAAGAGCAAATGAAAGAATTGTTCCCTTACGCATTAGAGGCAATTGAAAATACACATAAAATTGCAGAACGATGCAATGTAGAAATTGTATTTGGCGAGCAAAAAGTGCCAAAATTTGATGTGCCAGAAGGATATGATGCCTATTCTTATTTAACAAAACTTTGCGAAGAAGGGCTAAAAAAACGATATGGCGATCAGGAAGTAAAAGAAGGAATTTGCTTAAAAGAACGATTAGAATATGAACTTACAACCATTAAAAACATGGGATATGTGGATTACTTTTTAATTGTTTGGGATTTTATTAAATATGCAAAAGATCATCAGATTGCTGTAGGACCTGGGCGTGGTTCTGCAGCAGGAAGTATTGTATCTTATTGCTTAGAAATTACCGATATTGATCCGATTCGTTACAATCTTCTTTTTGAACGTTTCTTAAATCCAGAGCGTGTTTCCATGCCCGATATTGATGTGGATTTTTGTTTCGAACGAAGACAAGAAGTTATTGATTATGTCGTAGGAAAGTATGGAAAAGAGAAAGTGGTGCAGATTGTAACATTTGGAACGATGGCAGCGAAAGCGGTAATTCGAGATGTAGGGCGTGTTCTTGATATTTCATATGCTGTTGTGGATAGTGTTGCAAAAATGATTCCAAATGAGCTTAATATGACTATTGATAAGGCGCTAAAGGCAAGTAAGGATCTAAGAGATATCTATACAAACGATCCACAAATACAATATTTAATTGATATGTCAAAGCGTTTAGAAGGATTACCAAGACATTCTTCCATGCATGCAGCAGGAGTTGTAATTGGACAAGAAGCATTGGATGAATATGTACCATTAGCAAAAGCTTCTGATGATGCTATCGTTACACAATTTACTATGACTACGATAGAACAGCTTGGACTTTTAAAAATGGACTTTTTAGGTCTTCGAACGCTTACAGTAATTCAAAACGCCATCAGTCTTATTGAAGATAGAATTGGAAGACGTTTGGAACTTCATCAGATTGACTATGACGATAAAAAAGTATTTGAACTGATCAGTTCGGGAAAGACAGAAGGAATTTTTCAGCTAGAAAGTTCTGGAATGAAGAGTTTTATGAAGGAATTAAAACCTGAAAATCTGGAAGATATTATTGCGGGAATTTCGCTATATCGTCCAGGGCCAATGGATTTTATTCCAAAATATATTCAAGGAAAAAATGATCGACATCTCATTCAATATACGTGTCCACAGTTGGAGAAGATTTTATCACCAACGTACGGATGTATTGTGTATCAAGGTGCGACTCGTTCCTAGTTTAAATTCACAAAGGCTAGGCACGTTGTTCAGATTAAATGCCAAAGCATTGAAATGAAAAACGGAGAACTACAACTTCGAAGTATGGAATGATGGGGTAACGCCCTGAAACATACTCTTTAATACTCCGACTAGCATATAAAAGCGAAAGCTGATATGTTAGAAGCTCGGTAAAGTCGGCAGAAGCACACCTAAGTTAAAGAAATAATCAAGTAAGGTTGGTACAAAAGTGGCTAGAGCCCACCTGCCATGAAAGATTAAAGTATGAGATATGGTTTGTGATATGTCGGAAGTCTATAAAGTTTCTATGGTGAGTATGTCATAACGACTGACGAACTCGAGAATTTAAAGGACCTAGATACGACTGTATGGAAACATACAGGGCCGCTCGTAACGGTGTTAGTGTGGTAAAGTAAGAATCTTGGTTATGAAATACCATAATATGCGAAATCTTCGGATGGCGGGCATATTCAAGCTAACAGGTCTATATTGAGCACCTAACGAAATATGTACAGATAGAAGTTGTGGAACGAGGAAAGGTATTGGGTAATTCGAAAGAATTATAGGTTGTCGAAGAATAATAAGCAACCAAACCAGTGCTGAAAAGTAGTGGTCGAACCTGTGAAGTTCCTGTAATGGGAATGGAGGAATGGCCACAAGTCGTTGTAATTCTTAAAACGAAGTTAATTAACATTAATTTATTCATTCAAATTTAAATAGGGATTTCGTGTATGACTAAAAAGGCTCACTTTCAATCCAAAAGAAAGGAAGTGAGAACCCTATGCCTAAAAAGACAAAATGCATTGATAGTTTGAGACATAACGAATACTATGATATGCAGAGTATCTTCGATGAACTTTATAATGAAAGCATAAAGGGCTCGGAATTTCATGATTTAATGGATATCATCCTTGATGAGAATAACATTTTACTTGCGTATCGCAATATCAAAACGAATGGCGGTAGTAATACCCCAGGTACAGATGGATTATCCATCAAAGATATAGCGAAAATGGAGCTACAAAAAGTGGTTGAAAAAGTAAGATTTATTTTGAGAGGAAGCAAACATGGATACAGACCAAAAAAGGATTTTTCGATAATGTAGACCATAGTAAGCTGATAAAGCAGATATGGGCGCTAGGAATACGAGATAAAGAGTTAATTTATGTAATCAAAAGAATTCTAAAAGCTCCAATCAAAATGCAAGACGGTAGCTTGATCAGTCCAGAAAAAGGAACACCGCAAGGTGGTATCCTATCACCTCTGTTAGCCAATATTGTACTCAATGAATTAGACCACTGGGTTGAAAGTCAATGGCAGTACAGTAAGGTGACAGATAACTATAGCCAAAGACCACAAAGGAATTGAACCGTTGACAGGTGCCACGGCTATAGAGCAATGCGTGAATCCACTAAACTCAAAGAGATGTGGATTGTAAGGTATGCAGACGATTTCAGAATTTTTTGTAAAACGAGAAGTGATGCAGAAAAAACTAAAATAGCTATTGAAAAATGGCTAAAAGATAGACTGAGATTAGAGATATCACCTGAAAAAACTCGCATTGTAAACACAAGGCAAAGACATATGGAATTCTTAGGGTTCAGCATTAAAGTTCACAAAAAGAAAAAAGACTCGAAATACGTCGTAGACTCGCATATTAGTTCAAAAGCTCTCAAGGACAAAAGTGATAAACTAGCAAATCAAGTCAAAGTATTTTGCAAATACAAAGATTCAGACCAAGGTGCAAAAGAGGTTGTAATTTACAACTCAATGGTTCTGGGAATACAGAACTATTACAGAATTGCGACCAATGTAGCAAGCGACCTGAACAAAATTCAGCAGCGAACATACAGAATTATGTATAATAGATTGAATACACAGAGTGGAAACGCCTTACGAAAGGAAGGCAGGAAACTGACTCCATTGGAAAAGCAACGATTTGGGAAATCGAAGTCTCTTAGATATGTAGCAGGAACAAGAGAACCTATATATCCAATCTATTACATACAGTTTAAAAATCCAATGGCGTTTAATCGCAAGATATGTCCTTACACAAGTGAGGGCAGAGCGATTGTTCATGACAGACTAGGTATTAACTGTAATCTGATGTACCAGCTAATGAATCAGAAACTTATTGGTGGAAGTATTGAATTTTATGATAACAGAATATCACTATACAGTGCCCAGTGGGGTAAGTGCTATGTTACGGGTAAAGAATTTCTGAGCCTAAAGGACATACACTGTCATCACAAAATTCCCAAAAGTAAAGGTGGCACAGACGCATATTCAAATCTAGTTCTGGTTGACAAAGATGTTCATAAACTGATACATGCCACAGACTTGGAAGTTGTGAGATACTATTTAGAAATGCTAGACCTAAAATCAACTGAAATTCAAAAACTTAACCGTCTAAGACAGCTTTTAGAGATACCCTTAATTGTAAAAAAGAAAAAGAGCCTGATACTTAGTTATACTTGTGAATAAATCGTAAATTTATTATATAAGTAAAACACAGAAGTAAACAAACACTTGTAAGAATAGATTTATAATCCTTTTAGGTTATTTGAATAGAATGAATAGGAATTGCAACGATGGAACGCCGTGTGCGGGGAAACTCGCATGCACGGTGTGGAGTGGGGGAAAAGCTGGAGATAATATCAAAGGCTTACCTATCACTATAACAAGTTATGCAGATTGTTATGGAGCTTGCAGGCTATACAATGGGACGAAGTGATCTTGTAAGACGTGCTATGTCTAAAAAGAAAGGAGATGTGATGGAGAGGGAACGCCAAAACTTTGTTTATGGCAACGAAGAAGAAGGGGTTCCTGGTTGTATCAAAAATGGAATTGATGAAAAAACAGCCCATCAGATTTTTGATGAGATGATTGATTTTGCAAAATACGCATTTAACAAATCCCATGCGGCGGCGTATGCAATTGTTTCTTATCAAACAGCCTATTTAAAATGCTATTATCCTGTGGAATTTATGGCAGCGCTTTTAACATCTGTTCTTGGAAACACGGCGAAAGTATCCGAATATATTATGCATTGTCGTCAAATGGGGATTGAAATTTTACCTCCCGATGTAAATGAAGGAATCAGTGGATTTTCCGTATCCAATGGAAAGATTCGTTATGGACTTTCTGCCATTAAAAGTCTTGGTAAACCTGTGATTGATGCAATTGTGGCAGAAAGAAAAGCTGGTGGAACGTTTAAAAGTTTAAAAGATTTTGTGGAGCGGTTATCCAGTAAAGAAGTCAATAAAAGAACCGTGGAAAGTTTTATTAAAGCAGGGGCTTTTGATAGCCTTCATGCCACAAGAAAACAGATGATGCTCGTTTATATTAGTGTTATTGACGGTGTGAACCAAGAAAAGAAAAAGTCAATTTCTGGCCAGATGTCATTATTTGATATGATGGAAGAAGAAGAAAAACAAGAATATGAATTAAATTATCCAGATGTGGGAGAATATAAGAAAGAGCAGCTGCTTGCAATGGAAAAAGAAGTGCTTGGCATTTATGCAAGTGGACATCCATTAGAAGAATATGCAGATACTTTACAAAAAATGGTAACTGCAACAACAGCAGACTTTTTAATTGATTCAGAAACAGGAACAGCAAAAGTACAAGATCAAAGTCTTTATATTATTGGAGGTTTAATTTCTAATAAAACCGTTAAAATGACAAGAAATAATCAAAATATGGCGTTTTTAACGATTGAAGATCTTTATGGAACAGTAGAAGTTGTTGTCTTTCCAAGGGATTATGAGAAATATAAAGAGGTGATGAATCTCGATGAAAAAGTATATATTCGAGGAAGAGCATCTGTTTCCGAAGAAGAAGGAAAAATGATTTGTGAGATGATCGTTCCATTTGATAGCGTTCCAAAGGAAATTTGGATTCAGTTTCAAAATAAAGAGCAGTTTAATGAAACAGCACCAGCTCTTTATCGGATTTTTGGAGCGAATAAAGGAAACTGTCCTGTTGTCATTTACTGTAAGGAAGATCGGGCGCTGAATCGACTACCAAGAAATCTTATGATTAGTGGTTCCGAAGAACTATTGTATCATTTATCCGAGAAATATGGAAAAGATAATGTAAAAGTTGTCGAGAAGAGTATTGAAAATCTGAAGAAAATACATTAGAATTAAAACTGATTCTTGCATTGGTTTTAGTGAGGGAATATATAACAAATGTGGAGGTAGTTATTATGTCAAAAGAAACAACAAAACCAGCAATCGTTACAAAACCAGCGGTATCTACTATCGGTATTTTAACAAGTGGTGGAGATGCACCTGGTATGAATGCTGCAACAAGAGCGGTTGTACGTGCTGCACTTTCAAAAGGATTGAAAGTAAAAGGAATTCGTAAAGGTTATAATGGTTTATTAAATGAAGATATTTTTGATATGTCTGCAAAAGATGTATCTGAAACAATTCAGCATGGCGGTACGATTCTTTTTACTGCTCGTTGCGAAGAATTTAAGACACCAGAAGGACAAGCAAAAGGTGCAGAAATTTGTAAAAAACATGGAATCGATGGACTTGTAGTTATCGGTGGTGACGGTTCTTTCCAAGGTGCATTAAAACTTGCAAACTTAGGAATTAATACAATTGCACTTCCAGGTACTATCGATCTTGATATTGCTTGTACTGATTATACGATTGGATTTGACACAGCCGTTAATACCGCTGTTCAGGCGATTGATAAAATTCGTGAAACATCAAACTCTCATGAGAGATGTTCTATTGTAGAAGTTATGGGTAGAAATGCAGGATATATCGCTCTATGGTGTGGTATTGCCAATGGAGCAGAAGATATTTTAATTCCAGAACGCTATAATGGAAATATTGTAGAATTAGAAGGAATGTTAATTGATCACATTCGTGAAAGTAGAAGAAAAGGAAAATCACATCATCTTGTAATTAATGCAGAAGGAATTGGACAATCCCATGGAATGGCTAAAATCATTGAAAATGCTACTGGAGTAGAAACAAGAGCTACGATTCTTGGTCATATGCAAAGAGGTGGAAGTCCAACAGCAAAAGACCGTGTATATGCTTCTTATATGGGAGCGATGGCAGTGGATCTTCTTTGCGAAGGAAAAACAAACCGTGTTGTTGCATATAAAGATGGGCAATTTGTCGACTATGATATCCAAGATGCATTAAAAATGACAAAAGATATTAGACAATGGGAATTAGAGGTTGCAAGATTATTAAGCTAGTGATATAGTGATATCATATAAGGCATGAAACGGACAGATGTTTTTTCTGTCCGTTTTTATCACTAAAATATTTTGAGTAAGAGGAGAATATTGGAAGACACTTATAGCATTTATATGAGAGACATAATTTACATAAGTTGTGTGAGAAACTTAAAAATAGGTTTCTTATATTGAAAGATTATGGAGTATTATGAAAAATGATAAATAATAAGGTCTTTCCTAGAGTAGAGTGAGATGAATGTGATATTAGAAAAAATTAGTAAAATATCCCCACCCCGTATTATTTTACTTGGATTTTTAAGCGTTATCTTTTTAGGATCTCTATTGCTATCATTGCCGATTGCTACGCGCTCAGGGGAAGCAACCCCTTATGTGGATGCTTTATTTACGTCAACAACATCAGTTTGTGTGACAGGGCTTGTTACGGTAAATACATTAGAACACTGGAATCTATTTGGACATATCGTAATTCTTCTACTGATCCAGTTTGGGGGACTTGGATTTGTAGCGGTAATGACAGCAATGATGTTGATTACAGGGAAAAAACTGAGTTTAAAAGAAAGAATTTTAATACAGGAGGCCTATAGTTTTAATAAGCTATCGGGACTAGTAAAATTTACTCGAAGAGTTTTGATTGGTACATTGACAGTAGAATTATGTGGAGCTATTTTTTATATGTTTCAGTTTATTCCGGAGTTTGGAGTGGTACGAGGCATTTGGATATCCATATTTAATGCAGTTTCTGCTTTTTGTAATGCTGGAATTGATATTATTGGACCGAATAGTCTTGTTCCTTATGCACAAAATCCGTTGATCAATCTTGTTACTATGACTTTAATTGTAAGTGGTGGTATTGGTTTTACGGTATGGTGGGATGTGATTCGTGTTGGAAAACTCTGTATTAAAAAAGAAATACAACCAAAACGTATTTTTCAAAGATTGTCACTTCATACAAAAATTGTTTTGACAACGACAATTTCTTTGATTATCGGTGGAGCCCTTTTGATTTTCTTATTAGAATATAGAAATGTAGGTACGATTGGTAATTTTTCTATTTTTGGAAAGATACAGGCATCATTGTTTCAGTCAGTTACATTACGTACCGCTGGATTCGCAACATTTGCACAAGAAAATTTAAGAGACGATACATCGCTTATTTGTATTATTTTAATGTTCATAGGAGGATCTCCTGTAGGAACTGCTGGTGGTATTAAGACGGTTACCATTGCCGTTTTATTTGCTACAGTAATTTCTGTTGTTCGTGGACATAAAAATGTGGTAATCTATAATCGAAAAGTCTCAATCGAATATATAAAAAAGAGTTTGGCGATTATTTGTATTAGTTTATTTTTTCTTTTAGTCGCTACGATTTTACTGAATGCAACAGAGCTAAAAGCAGATTTTATGACTTGCTTGTATGAAGTTGCGTCAGCATTAGGTACTGTCGGACTTAGTAAAAATTTAACACCTTCGCTATCCGTACTTGGAAAAATTATTATTATTATTTCTATGTACATTGGAAGGGTTGGTCCAATTACAATGGCAGTCGGTTTTAATATAAAGAGTAAAAAAACATTAATTGAATTTCCAGAGGAAGATATTTTAGTAGGATAAGATTGGGATAAAATTAGGATAAGATAAGGAAGATGTAATTATGAAAAAAGGATTTGCAGTTTTAGGACTTGGTAGGTTTGGGACAAGTGTAGCAATACATTTAGCGGAAACAGGGGCAGAAGTTATGGTTGTGGATCAAGATGAAGCGAATGTCCACGAAGTAGCAGATTTGGTAACTTATGCCGTTCAGGGGGATATTTCCGATCCAGAGACATTAACATCACTTGGAATTGGCAATATGGATGCTGTGATTGTAGCGATTGCAGGAAATATCGAAGCTAGTGTTATGGCGACAATTCTTGCAAAAGAACAAGGGGTTCCTTATGTTATTGCAAAAGCACAAAATGAGATGCATGGAAAAATTTTAGATAAAGTAGGTGCGGATAATGTTATTTATCCTGAAAAAGAGATGGGAGCTCGTATTGCTCGTAATTTAACAGTTGGTAATTTTATTGATTTATTTGAATTGTCTTCCAAAGTTAGTATGGTCGAAATGATTGTCAAACCAGAATGGGAAGGTAAGACACTTGTTGAATTAGATTTAAGAGGGCGCTATGGAGTCAATGTAGTGGCCGTAAAACGTGGTGTTGATTTAGATGTGAGTCCAGCACCAACAGAAGCGCTTCAAGCAGGAATGCACCTTCTTTTAACAGGATATAATCATGACTTAAAGAAATTAATGCAGGGGAAAGCGTAATGATAACAAGTGTAACAAACGGACAGATTAAAAATCTTATCAAGTTACAAAAAAGTGGGAAGTATCGAAAAGAACAACAAATGTTTGTTGTAGAAGGGTTGCGAATTTTTAAAGAAATTCCAAAGGAATGGTTAATAAAAGCCTATGTTACGGAAGAGTTTTTGCAAAAACAAGAAGAATTATTAAAAGATGTTCCATTGGAAGTAGTAGCTCCTAATGTTTTAAAAGAAGCAGCGGACACAAAGACACCACAAGGAGTCATTGCCCTTGTAAAAATGCCGAATTACTCAATTACATCGTTTCTACAAAAGGAAAATCCTTGTTTTATTGTTTTGGAAAATTTACAAGATCCAGGAAATTTAGGAACGATTCTTCGGACGAGCGAAGGTGCCGGAATGAGTGGCGTTTTGATGAGTGAGGACACGGTGGATATTTACAATCCAAAAGTTGTTCGTTCTACAATGGGGTCTATTTTTCGAGTACCATTTTATATTGCACCAATGGAAGAAATTTTTACATTTTTAGAAGAGAATTCCATTACAAGTTATGGGGCGCACTTGAATGGAAACAATTTTTATCAAGAAGATTATACAAAACCATGTGCCTTTTTCATTGGAAATGAGGGAAATGGATTAACAGAAGAAACAACCGAGCGGGTGAATAAAAAGATAAAAATTCCGATGCATGGTCAAGTGGAATCATTAAATGCTGCAATTGCAGGAACTGTTCTTATGTATGAAGCAATGAGACAAAGAAGTATTTTTTAGTCACCTTAAAAAAGTATAACAAGTAAGTTTCGTACAAACAAAGAATTGCTGTAAAATCTTATTTTTATAGCAATTTTTTTGTGCTTATAAAGAAAGAAATAAGAATTCCTTTATAAAAAGTTATTACTTTTGCAATAAAATTGTAATAATTAGCATTAAATAAATAGAACCAGAAAGAAAAAAGAATAGGAGAAACAGGAGGAAAAAAATGAAAAAATGGTTTATGGCACTTATGATTTGCCTGCTTTTCATAGGAGCAAATCATATTGTCCATGCGGAACAGACAATGGTGCAATCCACAGACAAGAATGGGCAAATAACCGCGTATGGAGAATTAGTGTCGACAATGAAGTTAAATGGTAAAGAGCAAGATTTAAATAATATGCCTGGTGTCATTGTGGATGGGAACGTAATGCTTCCTAGATATTTAGCATTTAAAAAGATTATGGGGATGAAGATCTCTCATACAAGCACTACTATTACCCTTAGAACAAAAGAACATACCGCAGAGTTTACAATGGGGTCTACAAAAGCGCTAGTTGATGGAGAAGAAGTGGACTTAGCAATTGCACCTTTTTCTGCAAAATTCGTAGTGACAAATGAAAATACAATGATGCTTCCAGCAGAAGATATTGCTAAAATTTTTGGTTATGAGTATTCTTACGATGCGGTGAATCAGGTTGTATCTTTTGAAAGAGAAGGCGGAATGGAATTATCTTATGGAGGACTTTCCTACTATTATAAAGATGAGCCTATTGATTTATATGTAGATGGAAAGGAAGTTGATACGGCCATTTCAGGATTTTTTATTGATGACTGTGACTTTGTTCCCGCATGGAGAATTTCAAAAGAATTAGGAGTGAAGTACTCAAAAAGTGGCAAAAAGCTCACAATGACAAAAGGAGATCATAAAGTAGTCTTTAATATTTATAAGAAAAATGCAACAATAAATGGAAAAGCCTATACATTAGATGTGGCGCCAACATATATTAGGGATAAAGAAAATAATGTAGGTGCTTATATGGTTCCAGGAAAAGTAGTAGCGGAAGCTTTAGGATTTGGGTATGAATGGAACGAAGAAGATTACAGCAGCTCTTTTAAGAAATCAGAAGAATATCAGATTTCAATTCCACTTCCAGAAGATTGTCAAGATGAAAACTATGAAACAAATGATGATTATTTTAACAATCGTTTTGAAATTATTTTAGATGGCAACTATAGTTCCTTTTATAAAACGAATGTAGTTTCTAACCCTTATTTTGCTGTAGATAAAGTATCTGTTAGCACTTCAAGTGAAAAAACAAAAATAATTTTACAAGCAAGTGAAATTAAGGGCTATCGCTTAAAAGAAGAAAATGGTATACTATATGTAAAAGTCGGTACACCAAAAGAAATTTATGATAAAATCCTTGTTTTAGATGCAGGACACGGTGGGACAGATCCTGGTGCAGCAGGAAATGGTATTTATGAAAAAAATTGTACTCTTAATATTGTAAATGCTGCAAAAGATTACTTCGATGAAGATGATTCTGTAAAAGTGTATTACACAAGAACAACAAATACACAAGCGAATATGACTTCTGGTTCCAATGGATTAAATACAAGCACTTCTTTACATGCTAGAACGGATTTAGCAAATGAAGTGGATGCAGATTTATTTATTAGTGTACATATTAACTCAGCGGGAAATACAACTGCAAGAGGGACAGAAGTTTATTACAGTAGTAACAATAACAAAAAAAATAGTGGAGGCTTAAGCGCTTCAAAGTTAGCACAGATGGCTTATGACAATGTAGTAAAGGCGGTTGGCAGTTCAAAAAGAGGGGTTAAGACAGCTAATTTCTATGTAATTCGCTACACGAATATGCCCGCAATTTTAATTGAAACGGCTTTTATATCAAATAAGCAAGATGCAGAAATTTTAAAAAGTGATAAAAAAATCGATCAAATCGGAAAATCAATTTACGATACGGTTGTTAGTGCGTTTGATAAGTATCCGACTGAGCGATAGGTGACATTGAGGAGGAAGCATTGTGAGAAAAAATCTGGTTAAATTATGTCTGTTGACGGCGTTAACGTCTGGAGTTGTGATGCAGAATGGCATTGATGCACAGGCGGCAAATAAGTATGATAAAATGGTGATTGCGAATGTAGACAATAGTTTAAATGTGCGTAAAGATGCGTCTACAAGTTCAAAAGTCGTAGGACAAATGAAACGTGGAGCAGTCGGGACAATTGTTAAAAAAGGAAGCAAATGGACAAAAATTAAATCAGGAAAAGTAACTGGATATGTATCAAATGATTATATTTTGACGGGAAAACAAATGGAGAAATTTGCGAAAGAGAATATCAAGACGAAAGATGCTACAGTTACAACAGAGGTTCTCAATGTCCGTGCAAAAAAAAGTACAAGTTCTAAAGTGATTGGAAAGGTGACAAAAGGAACAACTTTTTCCGTAAAAGGTCAAACAGTAGCTTGGACAAAAATTAACTACAAAAAACAAACAGGATATTTATCCAATGATTATATTGAAGTGGACTACCGATTTGTAACAGCAACTCCATTCAATAGTTCCGATCCAGATGTATCAATTTCTGATAATGAAAACAATACGGTTGGTGATAAAAATCCAAGCAGTAATTCCGATACAAATAATAGCGGAAGTAATACTGATAATAGTGATACTAATAATAGTACAAACAATAACACTAATAGTAATACGAACAATAACAGTGGAACAGGTTCACAAGAGAAAGAGGAAGAAGTAACTGTACCTAATATTGATACAGACGAACTTCGAGAAGAAATTGTGGATTATGCATTACAGTTTGTTGGAAATCCTTATGTCTATGGTGGGACAAGTTTGACAGAAGGAGCCGATTGTTCTGGGTTTGTACAATCTGTATTCGGAAAATTTGGAATTAAGATCAATCGAGTATCTGCAGATCAGGCAACAAATGGAAGAGAAATTTCCTTAGATGAAATTCAACCAGGAGATTTAATCTTTTATGTCAGTAGAGGAAGCTCTAGAATTAGTCATGTATCGTTATACATAGGGAATGATATGGTTGTACATGCACTAAATCAAGCAAAGGGAATTTGTGTTACAAATATGTACTATAATACACCATATATGGTAAGAAATATTATAGATTAAGATAAGATTTTTTTGATAGGCACCTGCCAAGCCCTTTCTACATATGATAGTAGAAAAGGGCTTAGAGGGTGCTTTTCTTTTGCAATCATTTCAAAAACCATTGAATTCTAAAGAAGAACAACATTATCTAGCATTGAGTCAGACGGGAGACAGAGAAGCCCGAAATATATTAGTGGAACGAAATTTGCGTTTAGTCGCACATATTGTAAAGAAATATCATAATGGGGAACGAGAAGTAGAAGACTTAATTTCTATTGGAACGATAGGACTTATAAAAGCCATTAATACTTATAAAATAGAAAAGGGAAATCGATTAGTCACTTATGCCTCAAGATGTATAGAAAATGAATTATTGATGATGTTGAGACAGGAAAGGAAATGTTCCAAAGAAGTATCGCTTTATGAACCGATGGGAACGGATAAAGAGGGAAATGAAATCAGTTTAATGGACATTATGTGTAACCAAGAATTATTAGTAGAAGAATCCGTTATCTTCGGTCAAAATGTTGGAAAGTTGTATGAATTAGTTGGGAACATGAAGGCAGGACGAGAAAAAACAGTTTTGATTATGCGATATGGACTTTATGGGACAAAGGAATATACACAAAGAGAAATTGCAGATATGCTTGGAATATCAAGAAGTTATGTGTCACGGCTAGAGAAAAAAGTCGTAGAAAAATTACGGAGTGAATTTGAGATAAAACAGGGGTGATTGATGATTAAGTTTCTTTTGGAAATTAGTAAAAAGCACTTTTGAAGAAAGATATTAATATAGTAATTAGGTAAGGACATCTTTTTATTGATGAATTGGTGAATAGAGTTTCAGTAATTCTATTTTACGGTAAGTCAGTGAGGAGATGTCTATTTGTTGTTCTGGTGATGCCATTGAAGTAGGTGAAATAGAAGCAGAAAACATATAAAAAAACTATTAAGAATAAGAGGAGGAAATACAATGAATGTAGCGATTTTAGGAGCAGGTGATATTGAAACAACAATGGTAAAGACAATTATCCTACGTTGGAAGGGAAAGAAAACGGCAATCTTTCATGAAACCATGCTCATCATCAGTGATCGAAGAGGTGCTATTTTGGGGGAAAAGGGATATGACTCATGGGCAGACAATCACCGTGATGAAAGTGATGGATGAGATTCGCAAGCAATGGGAGATGGTATATCCAATGGAACGAGAATAATCGATTTTGGGTATGATAAAATTTAGGTGTCAAAAGAACCTATAAAAAATGAACTTTTGACACCTGAATTGTTATAAGATAGAGAATTTTTTTATTGTTGCAGTTTTTATTTGGCAGATGGATTGAATAAATAGTATAAAAGTCCAACAAGATCCGCTAGGAACCATCCGATTGGAACGGAAATCCAAATGCCCAAAATACCAATGGATGGAATAGCAGAAAGTGTATAAGCAAGTAATACACGAGTACCTAAAGAAATGATGGTGAGGATTACGGACATACCAGGTTTTTGGATGGCACGATAAAATCCATAAAGTAAAAAAAGACAACCGATACCACAATAGAAAGTTCCTTCTGTTCGTAAATATTGAACTCCAATAGAAATAATTTCGGTTTCTTCAGGTTTTACGAAAATCATCATCAAAGGTTTTGCAAAAAGGAAGACGATAGTGCTTATCATAACACAGAAAACTGTAGAGGTGATAATAGCGTTTCGGATTCCTTTTTTTATGCGTAAAAACTGTTTTGCACCATAATTTTGTGCAATAAAAGTAGAAAACGCATTTCCAAAATCTTGGACAGGCATATAGGCAAAGGAGTCAATTTTAACAGCAACCGTAAAAGCCGCCATAACGGTAGCACCAAAGCTATTGACAAGTCCTTGCACCATTAAGATTCCAAAGTTCATAACGGATTGCTGAATGCAAGTGAGGAAAGAGAATTGAGTAATTTCTTTTAAAATACCACCATCCCATTTGCAATGTCTTTTTTCAGGTCGCAAATAGGAAAAATGAAAAAAGGTATAGCATAAAATGCCGATGCCAGAGACGAATTGAGAAAGAACCGTTGCGATAGCGGCACCTTTTACGCCAAAGGAAAAGACAAGGACGAATAATAGATCCAAGCCAACATTTAATAGAGCAGAGATTGCAAGAAATACTAATGGTACAAGTGAATTTCCGATGGCTCGTAATAAGGAAGCGAAATAGTTATAAAGAAAGGTGGCGCTAATCCCAAAGAAAATTACAATTAAATACTCTCGCATCATAGAGTAAATGTTATCAGGAGTTTGTAGTAAATGTAAAATGGGATCAATGAGTAAAAATACCAGTAGATTGAGAACTATTGTAATAATGGCAATAAAAAAGAAGGATAGAAAAATGCTGGATTTTAATTTATCCATATTTTTCTGTCCAAAACAAATAGAAAATACAGTACCACTTCCCATGGAAAGACCAAGAAGAATGGAAGTTAAAAAAGTCATAAGGGAATACGCAGAACCAACGGCTGCCAATGCCTCTGATCCAAGCACTCTTCCAACAATTAACGTATCTGCAATATTATAAAATTGTTGAAGTAGATTTCCAAGAATCATTGGAACAGCAAAGAAGAGCATTGTTCTCGTAATCGATCCCTTTGTTAGATCTTGTTGCATATGAGAACCTCCTAATAAATAGGGTATCAAATTTTTTATAAAAAATAGTATTTTTTACGATGAAAAAAATTTTATGTAAAGCATACTGGTTTTAAAAAGATTATAGAGGAAAAATGTGGAAGATGCAAGTAAGAAGGAAAAGGAAATGGCGTTTTCCAAGGCCTGAATAGACCAGAAAAACGCCATTTCTCATATAGAGTTTGCGTGTTGCTCTTCTCTTCTTTTTACATCTTTTTTTAGAAGTTGATAAAAGATTGTGGTAATTGGAACGCCAATTACATCAAAGTGTCTATGAAAAAAATATGTAAAATTTTTACAATACAGCTTGCGTTCTTTGATAAAAAGTATCATAATAAAAGTATAAGAAGTATAATAAAAAGAAAGGGATGAGACCAATGGGTATTCAAGTATCAGAAGAAGTGTCACAAGCGTATTTTGAGGAAGTAAAACATATTCTTCAAAATAAACAGTTTATTGAGTTAAGTAAATTTGTTCATCATCAGTGGACAAATCGACTCATGCATAGCGTCAATGTTTCTTATCTTTCATGGCATTTGGCAAAGAAACTTGGATGTGATGCAACGGTTGCTGCAAGAGCGGGCTTATTACATGATTTTTGTCTATACGATTTCAAAGAAGGAACACCTACAGGGGAACATCAAGCCTTTTATCATCCTAAAGTAGCAGCAGAAAATAGTTATGAAGTGTTCCAGATTAGTGAGAAAGAATGGGATGCAATCCGGACTCATATGTTTCCACTAGGACCTATTCCAAATAATAAAGAAGGTTGGATTATTACAGTAGCAGACAAAATCTGTGCAGTTATGGAATTATGTCATATCGCAATTGCATTAGCTAGAAAAAATCGAGTTATGGTGGTACCTGCTTGATATACTTATATAAGAGTAATTTGTGACTTGTTATAGTAACGTAAATAAAATGTGGCAGGCTCAGATAATGAGCTTGCCACATTTTTTATGCTATAGGATTTAATATTAATTTAACATATGAGGAAATTCCTCACTTGGAACATTCTTAAAAAAAGCTTCAAGATTTGTTCTTGGAATGAGAATTACTTATAAGAGTAGAGGGTATCGTTTCTATGGAAATAAGGAGCAGAGAAGGTATGTTATTGATGAAAGATATTTTTATGATATAATGAAATTGTAAGAAAGGAAGTGTGAGTGCTGATTATGCAAGACATACGGAAGGATAAACAAGAGTTATCGAATCACGTTCGGAGACTGATTAATTCAAATTTAGATCTTAGTTATGATACTGAAGCAAAAAATTTATTTGGAAATAAAGAAGTATTAAGTGTCATTGCAAAATATGTGATACCAGAAGTGAAAGACTATTCTTACGAAGAAATAGCTAGTATAATTGGAAATGTTAATATCTCAAAAGAAGAAGTAGCTGTAAATGGACCAATCGAAAGGCTAGAAAGTGAAAGTAAATATGTAGGAGAAAAAACGATATTCTATGATATAAAGACTACCATTCATACGAACGATGGTGCGATAGAACTCATTTTAAATGTAGAGATTCAAAGAAAAGCAAATCCAGGATACAATTTAAAAATGAGGGGAAGTTATTATGTTGCAAGAGCTTTTTCGGAACAATTAAAAGATATTTCAGATGATGCAAATTATGATAAATTGAAGAAAGTATATAGCATTTGGATTGTATCGAATTCTCCAAAGGAAGAAATTGTAAAGTATTCTTTTATGAATACAAAGACACGAACCATTGATCCAATGAACGATCCATTTAGTTTAATTATGATTTATTTGGGAAAACAACGATCAAAAGATAAAGTGATCCGATATATCAAAGCCTTATTTGAACGAGATATGGAGTATTTGAAGAAATATTATCATATCAATGAAGATATGGAAAGGAGTATGGAGAGTATGTGTAATTTAAGTGAAGGTATTCGAGAAGAAGGAAGAGAAGAAGGTCTCTTATTGGCAGCAAAAAAGATGATAAAAAAAGGAATGTCAGTAGAGATAGTAGCGGAAAGTTTGGAAATACCAAAAGAAGTATTAGAGCAATATGTAAAAGAAGAATAGACATCTTTCTATTAGATATGAAGTATTTGAAGAAATATTATCATATCAATGAAGATATGGAAAAGAGTATGTGTAATTTGAGTGAAAGTATTCGGGAAGAAAGTATTGAATTAGGAAAAGAAGAAGGAAAATTAGAAGCTGCAAAGATTATGATTGAAAATGGGATGGATTTAGAATTTGTAGCAGAGAAACTAAGTTTAGAAAAAGAGTTAGTAGAAAAGTTTTTAGAAAATACGAAAGAATAGTATAGGAAACAGAAAAAGTAGTAATGGATAGGCAGGCGTGAAAACGTCTGCTCTTTTCATGTAATGAATGGATAAAAATGAAGAGAACTGTGAAGAATGTAATTTTTGGTACTTATTTTTCTTATAATTACAGCAGGAGTCAAAAATAAGCTGTTACAATAAGAAAAACATTTGATAAGTCAGTGAGGAGATGTCTATTTTAGATTTTAGAATAAAAGATTGGAGAAGGGGATTTTGTTGTGAAAGAATAGTTTTGTGATATAATAGGAATAAATTGGAATTGAAAGAGGTGGTTACGTGGAGCATTTGAATATATTTGGTTTGTTTTTTATGGTTATCATTATGATTCCAAATATTGTTTTTGCTTTTAAATGCCCCAATGGCTTTCATAACGCATGGGGGAACAAGAAGGTTGAATTGCTGGAGCAAATTGGACGTTTCGGTTGTTTTGTTTTAATGATATTTAACATACCAAGTGCGTGGTTTTGGTTTTCATCCGATGAAGCATTTGCATTATATCTGATAGTTAATTCTGTAATGGTGATTTGCTATTGTCTAATATGGATTATTTATTTTAAAAGAAATTCGGTTTTTCGGGCATTGGCTTTGTCTATCATTCCATCTTTCATATTTATTTTTAGTGGTATTATGAGTCATTCAATTTTTCTATTACTTGTGGCCATTATTTTTGCACCGTGTCACATTATGATAAGCTATAAAAATGCTGTTTTGACAAATGATATGAAATTTAGAAATAAGTGAAAAAATCTTGATGGTCATTTAGAGCAGAAAAGAAATGAGGATACTTGAATATCCTGTTATAATACAATGACAGGAAGTAAAATATAAATTGGAATCTAATTGATACAGTGCTATGTTAATATGCGTTGCTTGCCGCAACGGTATAATTAAGCATAAAATTAGTCCAAAAAACAAAAAGAAAGGGAAAGATATTATGCTTAATGAAAACTTAAAAACGTTTAGAAAACAAAAAGGATTATCGCAAGAGGAATTGGCAATTCGTTTAAATGTTGTTCGTCAAACCATTTCTAAGTGGGAAAAAGGACTTTCTGTTCCTGATTCTGATATGCTAGTTAAAATGGCTGATATATTAGAAGTTTCAGTTGGAGAGTTATTGGGAAGTAAAATAACCGATGAGCAAAATAAAGATGAAATTACAGAACAATTAATAAAAATAAATGAATATCTTGCAATCAAAAACAGACGGATTAAAACAACAGTTAAAGTTGTAATCGGAATTGTGATAGGGATTTTGGTTCTAAATATACTATTTATTGTATTCGGTATGGTTTCTTTTAATAGTTTTCAAACAGATACTACAATAGAAGTGGAAGAAAATGTAAGGAAATAAATCCATGATATCAGTATTTCTATATTAGATATTGGTATTAAAGTAGATATTTTGGGGAGGAGAAAATGAAAAAGAGAGCAATTAAGATTGTAACTATTTGTGCTATTATATTGTTTTGTATCCTATGGATATTTGGAGAGAAAACATTTTCATTAAAATTAGATGAAGTTAGTAAAATTGAAATATTTAACGGTCATACAGGACATAGTATTATCATTCAAGATAAAGATGAAATAGAGAAAATAGTAAATAATTTAAATGAAGTATCAATGAGATGGAAAGAAATTTCATTTTTAAAATTGGGGTATAGCTTGAAGTTTTCTGTTTATAATGAGCAAGGAAAAAAGATGAACTCCTTTATTATAAATGGTGAAGATTATGTTAGAAAAACTTTTTTCTCATATAAAGTTATAAAAGGAAAGTTGAATTATGAATATTTTTATGAGTTAGTAGAAAAAAATGGCGTCTAAATATATAACTA
>DVIZ01000165.1 GCA_018710905.1 Candidatus Scybalomonas excrementigallinarum
TATTCCTGACCTCCAATCTTATTATGCTACAACTCCTATTATCTCCTCTTATTTGCTTCCTTCTCTTTGCTATTCCTCCTTCCTTACATTTTGTAAAGCTATATGGATAATATTGTTATAGAAATTCAACTGGATACTCCCCTATTTTTATCGATTTCACCCTTATTTTTTCACACTCTAAAAACATCACTCTAGCTTTTATCAATCTTCCGTATTTTTTATACTAATTATACTATATTTTTATCTATTTTTCCATATTTAACTGAAAATTTTTGTATATTTTTTATCTATATTGAGAATATATGTTATAGTTATCAGAATACTTATTTTTCTAGATCTACAAGCTGATTTATTTTTATAAGACCACACAAAAAAGCGATGGTATTTTCACCACCGCTTTTTCTATAAAATCACTTTATTCTTATTTATCTTTATTCTTGATAATATGCTTTTGCAAAAGCTACTAATGCTTCACAGTCAGCACAAGATGCTGTTTCCATAGAGGAGTGCATTGCTAACATACAAATTCCTAAGTCTTCTCCCATCATTGGTAAATAGGCATTAGCAATTGGTCCTAATGTCTGGCCACCCATTACATCAGAACGATTGATCTGTTTTTGGAATGGAATCTTATTTTTCTCACAAAGTTGCATTAAAATTCCTGTCGCCTCGCTATCGGATAAGTATCTTTGTGTTCCACTTTGTTTAATAACAACGCCATCTCCAAGAAGTGTCATCGTTGTTGGATCGTTTTTTTCTGCATAGTTTGGATGAAGGGCATGAGCACCATCAACGGATAACATAAATCCTCCTGCAATTGCTTGCATAAAGGCTTGTCTATCCAAATGAGAAGCCTCCATAATGCGTTCAATTACCATCGATAATAAGCTAGAATCCGCTCCTTGTTTGCTTCTGCTTCCTACTTCTTCATGATCAAAAAATCCCGCAATATGGATATTATTCTTTGGATCAGAGCATTTAATTCCTTCTAATAAGGCATAAACACTAGCTAAATTATCAATTCTTGGTGCTAATAAAAGTTCTTCTTCTACTCCAACTTTTTGAGATTTTTCATAGTTATAAGCAAAGAGATCATAATCTAAAATATCTTCTGCCTTTACTCCTAATTCTTTTGCAATATATTGTGTAAAGTAGTGTTCGTCCATTTCTTCCCCTGCTAATCCAAACAATGGAAGCATATGGGTTTGTGGATTTAATGCAACTCCTTGATTCACATCACGGTTCATATGAATTGCTAAATTAGGAATCACTAATACTGGGCGTTTGGAATCAAAGAAACGCACTTCTGGCTTAAATACTTGTCCGCTTTTTAATACTACTTTTCCAGAAATTCCAAGAGGACGATCAAGCCATGTATTTAAAATTAATCCGCCATATTTTTCTGCATTTAATTTCATATATTTTTTCTGTGTCATTTCTGCATTTGGCTTAATTTTCATCATCGGTTGATCCGTATGTGCCATTCCGATTCTTAACACCGTTTCCCCTGCTTTTAAATCACCAACGGTAATGGCAATCGCCATAGATGGATAAGGGCTTACATAATATTTTCCCCCCGCTTTTATTTCCCATCTCTCTTCTAAGCGAAGTTCTTCAAAACCACTTTCTTCTAATTGTTTTTTACATTCTTCTACTGCATGATAAGGGGATACACTCTTATCGAGAAAATTCATTAATTGTTCCATTTCAATCTTCCTTTCTATCCACCTTTTTACTCTTTATTGAATATCGTTTTTAACTTTAAATACGGCTTTTTTTACTTTACAGTCATCTCCTGCTTTTGCACTTGGAAGATGTGCTTCTTCTACCATACAAACGATAAATTTTCCTTTTCCCATCACACATTCCACTTGTTGTTCCACAGTACATGGTCCAAAATCATTTTCTTCTTGGAAAGGAGCTGTCGCTTCTTTTTTACCAAGTCCAATGTAAAACTTCTCTGTTCCTTCTAAGTCTAATTGAATATCCATATATTGTTTATGAATTTCAAATCCTAATTCACTTGCATCTTTTGTTTCCACATTCATAACCGTTACATATACATTATCGCCATCGATTTCTGTCTTTCCAAGTGGAAGTGTTTCTAAATCTGTTTTCTCAATAAAGCAAATAGCAGTATCTAAGTTTTTAGAAATTCCTTTATATTGTCCAATGTTTTTTATTTCATCAAAAATCATTTTCTTTCTCCTTCTTTTCTCCATTCTCTTTTAAAGAACTTTATAGTGATATTTTTTATCAGTATACCAAATTTTTGAAAAGGATACCATCCACATTTTTGAATCCTTTTCTTTTTTGTCAAAAATATAGTATAATAAGTCATAACTCATACATTGGAAAGAAAAAATATTGGATAGGAAAAACGATATTGAAAACTATAAACCTACGATTGAAAAATAAATTTTGGAGGACTCATGTTAGCAATTAAAATTATTGATGTAAAACATTTTATGAATACACTTTTATTAGAAGAAACCTTTGATCGTTTTCTTTTAAATGAAGCGACGATAAAAACTGGCGTTTCTTATGTTATTGATGGAAAAATTAATACTGATTTTTATGATACCGAAGAACAAGAAAAATTAGAAGGACGCACCCATTGTTATTTTCAAGAACAACGAGCATTTCTCTTTTCTCTTATGAAAGGAAAGAAGACTCCCCTGTCTTTTCGTATCGTGTTTATGATGGCACCTCATAACGTTCAAAAATTAATTGATTTCAACCATTTACCACTACAAACATCGGATATTAATGGATTGTTTTTTAATCTGCACTTTGAGCACGACACTCTTACTTGTACAAGTGGCACTTCTTTAAAAATTTTTACTTTAGATAAAACATTAGATCAAGTATGGGATCATAATTTAAAAGCATTTTTAAAATCAAAGCAGATTGCATTTGAAGAATTATAAATCGAATCCTATAGAACTCTAACGTAAAATAATGAGGCTGTCCCACTAAGTTTCAGTCATACAAGGTATCGGATATTTTTTTATGAATCATTCCTATCTTTTGTATGAGATTTTCTTAATGGGACAGCCCCATGGTTTATAAAGATACTTTTATGATTTCTTTATAGCGATCCATCAGTTCTGTCAAAAAGAAAGGATTTGTCTTTTCATCGGAACATACGGAAATAATAATTTTTGTAATCCCATTTTCTTCTCTTTTTATTTGTACTTTTTCGACTTGGAATCCATTTTCATCAAATCCAGATTGTAAGATAGAGGAAACATTAATTTCTGAGTTTCCTTCCTCAATATAAGTAATCTCAATCTGTCTTTCTACTTCGACACTTTCTGACACCGTATTTTTTCTTCCAAGAAATACTTCTGCAAAAATAATCATAGCGGTACTCAAAACTCCAATTAAATACATTCCCGCTCCCATGGCCATTCCAACGCCAACCGTTGCCCAAATCCCTGCCGACGTAGTTAACCCAATGACATTATTGTTTCTTGAAAAAATCATTCCTGAGCCTAAAAATCCAATGGCTGTTACAATTCCTGCCGCTACACGAGAAGGATCTAATTTTATATAATCCCCTAATACATCATTAAATCCATATTTCGAAAGAACAATCATAAGCGCAGCGGTGAGGGCTACAATCACATGGGTTTTTGGCCCTGCCATTTTTCTTTTTGTCTGTCGCTCTAATCCAATGGCATAACCACAAATTCCTGCTAATAAAATTCGTCCAACAAAGTCCAATTGTAATACGATATGCTCTGTTAACCATTCTTCCATCGAATACCTCCTCTTTTTTACTTTTTTATTTCCGTGAAAACTCTCTTTCTATAGAAAAAGTGATATAAAACAAATATTATCTTCTTCGTTCTACATCACCTTTCTATTGACTTTTTTATTCCTAATTTATTTCTATTTTATTTTTTTATTTCCTTATTCTGGCTCTACCACGGAGAATCCCTTCTCTTTTAACATTTCTTCACATTGGCAATCTAAGTGCATACAATAAATATTATTACGGAATTCTTTTGGAAATGCCTCCTCCAGTTTCTTACTATAACAATGACTGTTTGACTCAACACTGGATGTGTCATGATAAATTCTTTGAATTTCTCCTTTTAAAAATTGTTCTCTTACTAGTTCTACTACATCAGCGGAATCTCCACTATAATAGATTTTTTCTGTTTGATCTTCTAATAAATACCCATAACAATTCATTGTTTCTGCATGTTTTACTAGAATTGGAGTTGCCTTTATTGCACAATGACTTGGTAACACTGAATAATATTGATAAAAATTTGTTTCAATCCCAAGCAAAGATAATAAATCGATAATCGTTTCATCTGGATAGACAACAACTACTTGTTTTTTCCATACACAATATTCATAGGAAATCAAAGTTCCAAGACTCCCTACATGATCCGCGTGTAAATGTGTTAACAATACGTAAATTGTATCATATTGTTCCAAGTCTAAACGACTCATTAATTGTTCAAAAGCACTCCCACCACAGTCTAACAAATACAAATCTTTTCCTTGTTCAAAATAGGCATTTGTAATTCCAAGTTTTGGATTAAATGCAGAGCCATATCCTAAAAATTTTAAATCCATTTTACCACCTCCATATTTTTTATAACAATCTATGTATTCTTTCTCTATGTATTCTTCCTTTCCTTATTCCTTTACTCCTGAACTCACAAAACTACTCATAAATTGTTTTTGTGCTACAAAGAATGCGATTAATAGAGACTAACTATTAAAAGTCAAGTCTAAAAATGAAATTTTTTGAATGAATTGTAGAAATGCATTTCAGATATAATGGAACCTTGAAAACTGCATGACAAAAAGAGTGTCATTGCTGGCACTCAAAAAGGAGA
>DVIZ01000166.1 GCA_018710905.1 Candidatus Scybalomonas excrementigallinarum
TGTCATCTTTTTTTGTATTTATTCTAATTATAAGGAAGCATACCATAAGTAAGTAGAAAAGGCTTTATGGTATCATACACATACCTTCTCTTCCAGCAAAGCATCTACTTTCAATAGAACTGGAATTGCTATACCTCTTTCCCAAAAATAATTTGGTAGCAGATTTATAATGGTTAAATTAATAAATTATGGAACGATTCGCTTCTCTCCAGTCTTTAAAAAACTCAGTAAATGTCAAATAACGCTCATTCTTATTGAGGCTAACAGCTTTCGTTGCAACTCGATAACTTTCCTCATTTAGTTGCCAATTAGAAAGTGAGCATGGGATAAATTGATTGTTGCAATATCTTTGGTTGATTTCTTCATAAGAAAAGCTAACAAAAATCTCAAAAATCAATGCTCCAAGAGTAAAAATATTCGTCTGCTCATCAATAGCACTGCCTTTTATATATTCTTCCGGAGCTTTTAACCTCTTTGTTCCAAACCATTCGGCACCCTTATCGTTAATGACAGGAGCTTTTTTGAAAAAATCAATATCACAAATAGTAGTTTTATTTGTTGAAAAATCATACATAATACTTCCATCATAAAAATCGACAGCAACATATCCTTTTTCATTCACATTTTGTAAGAAGGAAAATAAAATCTCTATTGCTCTCAACTTTTTGCTAACGGGTAATTCTTTGAATTTTTCTTTCGGACTTTTTATATTGGTATCCTTTTGATATTTTTCAAAATTCCAGTGGTCAAAGAGACATTCACCATCCATCCACTCAAAAACTACAACATAGAACTGCTTATAGTCGTATTCCTCAATAATCTTAACTAAATTTGGGTGTCTTAAATCATAATATAGATGAACAGCTTCTTTCAGTATATCAATAGATTCCTGTGGCGAAACTTCTGCTTCGATTGTATTTACACCTGCAATTTTACAGAAATATTTTTTGTCCCCATTCTCCATGCCAATACAAATACATCCTGAGCCTGTTTCATCAACGACCCAAAAAGCTGTTCCGTATTTCTTTAACCAAGTAAAATCATGCAATTCTTTCAGTCTAAATTCAATAGAATCAAGTTTGTTAATTATCATTGTTCCTCCTTAATTTTCGGGAGGGTTATGATGTTATTCCCCTCCATTTGTTTACTAAACAACAGAATTTTCTATTCTTCATTTACAACCATCTCCTTTACTATTTAATATCTGCTTTATACTGAAATCCGTTTTACAGTCCCATCTATAATCTGATAGACTTCTCCTAGAAATATTCTCGTTTTCCCTTCACACAAAATCAGACTTTCATCACACAATCCATAAATAGTATATTGTTTTGACAGTTCTAATAATTCTTTTGAAACTTTATTAATATCAAAATGAGGTTCGACGGAAAACTCTACACAGCCAATCCCTTCATAAATTTCCTGTTTGTCATGCCCACAGGCCAACGTACAGATCGCCATTTTTGTCAAATTGATACTTCCTGCACTCATTCCAATAATCACTCCTGAATGTTCTCTCAAAATATCGATCAATTCGTACTTTAACAAGTATTGATATTCTGTTGGTGTATCTCCACCTGATAACCAGATTACATCCGCCGATCTCACAACATCTTTTGCCATTTCTTTTTCCATTCTTCCATCTACTACATATGATTTTTCAAAATCAATCCCTATATTTTGGAACAATTCTAAAATTTCTTTAAAATACTGATCTGTCTCTTCATGATTTTTCTCAAACTCTGATGCAATGAAAGCAAATTTTGTTCTTCTTTTTATAAACTTTTTCATTAATTGTGCTATCTCATTATTGAAACCATTTGGAAACCAACTTGTTAATATATAGATGCTCATTTCCTTCTCTCCTTCAAGTCTTTTTTACTTCTTTATAAACTGGAAATTATAGTCCTATTGCTCAGCTCTCCACCTACTTGCTTCTTTTAGTAATTGGGTTATTAATTCTTTCTTACCTGCTGTATAGTTTTTTCTGTCATTTGGAAACTGCATTGCCAATTTTTGCTTACAATTATCATATACCATTGCTTTTTCTGGATAAACATTAAGATAATCTCGAAAGTTAACATAGTTATTCCAATCTGTTCCATTCCATTTGACTACATGAATATGGTGTGTGCGTATATCCTTTTCAAAATCGCCCATTACAAACAACATCTGTCCTACAACATCTTCTCCATGATAAATAAAATCATGATGTTTCAGTGATTCAACATAAGGCAAAATATCGTTCAAATCACAAACACCTACAACAATATCAATAATCGGTTTCGCATGGATTGAAGTAATAGCTGTGCTTCCAATATGCTGAATATCAACAGTAATATCTTTTAATATTTCAAATAATATCTCAATAACATTTTTTGCATTTTTATCCCATTCTTCTTGATGAGACATCAATTTCACTGTACCTCTTTTTAAACCTATCATAATATACTTCTACTCCTTGACAACTTCTAATTCAACAAATTATACCATAAATAATCAAAAATGTTCTACTTTTCCATTTATTCTTGCCAATGTCTCTTTTAAGAAGAGCTCATTATTCATTAATTCTTCTATCTTAGAAAATACAGAGGAATGTACTTTTTCAATCAAAATTATTTTGGAATGACAAACAGCAATTTCTTTATTTTTCCAGTTTACACAACAATAATAGGTTAAAACTTTCATATATATTTATCTAATGATAGCCATAGGAAAAATCGTCTGGTTATTACATAATCAAACAATAAACTGAAAGTTGTTATCCTTTTTGATTTAAGCTCTCGATTGTATACACAATACAACCGATTCCTGCGATAAGTGTCAGTAGAATCATTCCTCCAACCGCATCCCCTAAGGAAGCTCCCAAAAACAACCCTATGAAGGCTGCAATCACCATTATCACAATAGAACATATTGTTTTACCCATAATTTATCCTCCCATACAAATTCGAATTTAACAAATTATACCATAAATAGTCAAAAAAATATAGCAATGAATGTTCTATTTTTATTCATTGCTATATTTAGTGAGATAATTCTTTTTACATTGCACCTATTTATTCTGTGGTTATAAAAAAATTAAAAAAGTCGAAAATAAATAAAACAACTGTTTCATTCGTAATATATCAATATGTATTCTCTTTTTACTACTGATTTAATAAATCATTATCATCTATTTCTCTAATTACTTTACAAGGATTTCCCGCAGCAATCACACCTGATGGTATATCTTTTGTCACAACACTACCAGAGCCAATAACAGAGTTATCGCCTATCATTACGCCAGGCATAATTTTAACTCCACCACCAATCCAAACATTGTTTCCGATAACAACTGATCTGGCATACTCTAATCCCTCATTTCGTTGTTGAACATTAATCGGATGTCCAGCTGTATAAATTCCACAGTCTGGAGCAATAAAAACATAATCACCAATTATCACTTTTGCCTCATCTAATATCACAAGATTATAATTGGAATAGAAATTTTTTCCAATTTGAATATTATATCCATAGTCACAATGAAATGGCTGTTCAATACAAAATCCTGTTCCAATTTCACCAATAATATCTCTAATTAACCTACGCCTCTCCTCAATGGCATCAACTGGAATCATATTATATTTTTGACACTTTTTTTGACAATCGATCCTCTCTTTTATAAGCTCTTTATCATAATTATTATTATATAACATCCCTTTTTTAGCTTTTTCTTTTTCTGTCATCTTACCTTGTTCCTTTCTAACTTTTACTGTAACGTGTTATCTAGCCAATTTATTAGAATCTACCGATTTATTGTATTTTATATATTTAATAAGTATTAGAATCTTAACTGGATTCTAACATCTTGTTCCATTTTTATCAACATCCTATTATGTCTATCTTTCTATATTAAAAAACCTATTGAAGTATCATTCTCCAATAGGTTCTTTTTATACACTATATGACAATATTAAAAAGGTCTTCTAGAAATTTCTTATCATACAATAATATTTAAATTCGAATAGTTTAAAATTGTCATATTATATTTTTTGGCACTTTTTATGTACTTTTTATAATAACCAGTATAAGTTTCCTTTCGACACTTTTTTAATGATGTCCCCACCCAATATTTATGTTGGTTATTTTTACTATAATAAGCCTCTTTACAACGATATTTTGTTTTCATCTTTTCGTTAGTCAAACTTTTCGCAAAATATTGTACATATTGATCTCCAAATGATATCATAGGACTATATTCAATGAGTGTTTTATTTTTTTTATTATAATACAATTCATAATTTGAGATTTGTCCTACTTTTTTGACTGTAGATTTTTTTATTGTATATACGGTAATGGTATTCGTTCCATAAAAATCACCATCTGTCATAACCAATAACTCAAGGGTTCCCTTTCCATCTACATTCATAATTTTAAACTTTGGTTCTATTTGAAAACAAGACTCTCGAATCTGCTCATAATTTTGGTATAAATATTTTACATAGATTTCTTTCGCTGTGGCAGCTTGAATTGGCGCTACTTGAACCATACTCATTATTATTGCTATTAGCATAAAAATTTTCCATTTCTTTTTCATATTATTTCTCCTCTTTTCAATAAAATAACAAACTAGTTATTTCTATTAATTGATATACGTTAATACTTTCTTTACCTCATTTATTGTTTGGGAAATTTCACCTTTATTAATCTCATTACAGTCTTCATTTTCTTTTTTTAATACTAACTGTACTTTACACATTTTATAAAGCAAAGATACGAATAATACTAAATTTTCGGTTGTTTTCTTTTCTTCTAGTGAAAAATCATTCCAATCCCATTTCATTTTCACATTGATAATATCTGATAATTTGTTCATATGATCCTTAAAATAGCTCTCCACAACTTTTAAGTTTTTCTTAAAATCCTTTGCTGTTCTATTTAAATCATCTAAATATTCACAGATCTTATTAATTTCTTTTTCTGCTTCGCGCATCTGTCTCCATGCTTCATCTGCCTTATCCGAAAGTTTCGAACCTGTTATATTAAAAATAACCCCTCCAATTAGAAGACCTACTCCTAATGTAGCCCCGCTTAAAACAGCTGTTCCTAAAGCAATACCACCACCTCCTGCGGATAGGGCTCCACCTCCTAACGCAGCCAATGTAGCATTTGTTGCTGCCACTCCACTTAAAGAAGAAATGGCTGTTCCAGTAGACGCAGTCCCCAATGCCATAACTGCTGACGTAGTCATTCCACCAGCGGCAAATGCTCCTGCTGTTCCAGCCGCAGCACCTCCAATTCCACCTAATAGTAAACCTGCTCCAACAGATACTTTCTCTAACTCTTCTGGATCATACTTTGGTAAATCCACATCTTCTTTATCATAGGGTTTAAATTCTGGATTATTATGTATCTTCTTTATCAAATCTGAAAATGTCTTAAAACTCTCCAAAATTTCTAATTCTTTTTTTCCTAATTGATCCATCGTTTGGAGTGTTCTTTTATTTCGCTTCTCAAAATCTGCTATATTCTCTTCATGACGTCTTTGTGCTTCCTTCATCGTATCATTGGCCTCTTTCATTTTGGCAGCTCCATGAATTCCTGTTCCAACTCCTGCTGCTCCTGCTACTGTGGCTACAACTCCTAAAATTAATGGTAATGGCATAATTTTAATCCTCCAATTCTTTTGTTTTTTTCATCTCTTTATTTTTTAGTTCTTTTAATTTTTTACACGCTTCATAATTTTTTTCATAATATTCTTCTAATGTCATTTGATTTTTAAAAAACGCAAAATAGCTTTCTTCCACACGGCATAATAGTGGTCTATTTTCATAAATTGTACATAAATTGCCTTTTAAGTATCGACAAATTCCATCTCCATTATGTAACAATTGATAGATCTGGGATTTGTCCAAATTTCTACAACATTCTCCACATTGATCACAAAAAAACATCACTCAAATACCAAAATTGATTCCTTATCTTTCATAAAACTATCAAACTCACCTTCCCATGGAAGATTACCACCTAATCCCTTTAGCTCTTTCTTCAAAAATAAGTTTAATTCATCTGCATCTTCGATTCCCCTCATTTTTCTTACAATCGATTGATATGTATAAGCCTCTTTTTTAAATGCTTCTTTATCAATCCTCATTAATTTTATTGCATAATTCTCAAAATATTGGGCTTGTTGTCTAAAATAATCAGCTTGTACGTTTTGAGAAAAAATAGAGGAGTAATAGACAAGAAAGTTCATACATTTGCTATTTTCCATAAGATAGAGCATCGTACAACTCATAACTCCTGTGACAAAAGTTCCACAAAATGTTTGCACAATTTCTCCAACAATAGGAATGTTCCCAATTGGGGTTAAAGAAATTGCTTCTCCCACAAGACTTCCTACAACAACACTTGCTCCTGTAGCTAATATTTTTGCGACTGCAACCATACGCTCTTGGAAAGATAAATTATCGGGATTAAATAACAATATTTTTCCAGCTTCTACAATGGATACACTCGTTTGTCTTATAATCTTCACTACGTTTTTTGCAGTAGTAAAAAAGATATTTGTCAACGTTGTTGTAATACTAGAAAAAAATCCCGCTAACGCGCCTTGTTTAAACTTCTCAATCACCTCGCCATATTTCTTTTTTGCATTTTGAAATCCCCTCTTTACTGCTTGTCCAATTCTCTCTAAAAATTGTTGTATATCAAATGGATGTTGTATCGCTAAAAATTCTTCTTTTACCACATACCAAACTTCTAAAAAGACAAATCCTACCGCCTGTCTAACTCCCATTTTTATACTTGTACTACTTGCCGCCATTACAGTATCACTTAAAAATCCTTTATTCAAATAATATTTTTTCATTAAGAGACGCTCGTAATGCCTTCTCGTTTTTTTATCAATATTTTTCATATTTTCTTTTTCTCGTTCAGTATATTGATCTCCATGTTTTTTCAAATATTCCTCCATGGACAAATCTTTTTTCGAACGATTCGTATGGGAATTGGTTATTTTTAAATTTTCATCACAGTTTGCTAAATCTGTTCCCTTTAACCCAGCTAGTACTCGTGCAGGATCATCATGAATTTCTTTTGCTGATATTACATGATCTAAATCACCTTTCTCTCCTGCTCCCATTTTCTTTTTCGTGTATTCATCTACTAGTGTACCATTCTCCGCCTTTTTATTATATTCTCTTCTCTTTTTTTGGTATCTTTTGTCTTGATGATATTCTTTCGAATCATATGCCCCTCTATTATAATAAGCCTCTTCATTTTTCTTATTTTTATAAGTCATTCTTTCATCTTTTCCAACTTGCCTTACATTATGCAGAGTATCTACATCACCACCATGTTGATCTTTAATAAAAAAATCAAGACCAAATGATGTAATTAAACTTTCCATAAGTACAGACTCATATTCTCGAAATAAACTTTTCATAACAGACTCTTCTGGGTCTGGAATAAAATCTCTTCCCACTTCTAATATATAATTACTATTCATTTTTCCACCTCATATTCTTTTGTAATCCAACTAAATTTTTCATTTATATGGTTTCATACTGTCGTCTCATTGATTCAATCTCATTTCTGATTTCCTCTACAAACTCTGGTGGTGACAGTACTTTTACCCAACTTCCTTGTGATAATAAATACATCTTGATCCCTTCCCCATAAATCTTAGCTTCTATCACTTTACAGTCATTTTCCACTCTGATTACTCGGGCGGTCGGAATTCTATCTAATATTGCTTGTACCGATGGTCCTCGAAATTCAAAGCGAATTTTTCTTTCTTCCCCTGGAAACATATATTGTATTTTTTCTCTTAATGCCCCTTCATCAAAAACATACTCCTTTGGTATCTTAAAATGACTCCTATGATTTACTATTTTAGCCATTCGATCAACTCGATAATATTTAGGGCGATAGCTTGTGTCCGAACTATCATAAGCGATTAAGTAAAAATAATATTCGGAAAAAATAATGGCCAATGGTTTTAACCTTCGTTCTACTCTTTTTCGTTCCATCTTATAATAAAAAATCGTAACTTCCTTATTCTCATTAATCGCTCTCGTTAAGTCCCATAAATTTTCAATGACACTTTCACAGTCTCGATTCACTTCATTATAATGATAGATTTCTTTATCAATCAGACTTTCTATCATCTGCCTGTCTTGATAAGAAGTAAATTTTTTTAATTTTGTAATCATATCCAAAATTTCTATTTTGCCAAAGGCCCGACTACCAATTAGCACTTTTATAATACCAATTAATTCTTGGATCGAAAAAAGATCTTCCCTATTTAGTCGATACGCTTTTTTCTCATAGTAGTATTCAAAATCAATATTTCCAACTAGATCTCGATTCTCACTAAGAAAATCTTTAATTTCATTAATATCCCGCCGAATACTTTTTTCTGATACTTGGTATTCTTGTGCCATTCTTTTGATCGAAATATCTTCTCCTTTGATTGCACGGAAAAATATATTTAACAACCGATTTTTCTTTTGAAATGAACTACTCATATTTATGCTCCTCCCTCTAAATTTTTTCATTTCAATTTATCTGTTTTCTTCTCTCAATAAAAATTATGCTCTTCTCATTATCTTTTTGATAAATAATAACAGATATGGGCATATATATACCTATATATAAATATACCATCTATATACTTATCTTACAATTATTTTCTATATAAAATATAATGAAATTGGAGGTAATAATCTATGAGAAAAAAAGAAAATCCTTTACGTCAACTTCCACCAAACAGTGAAGAACGTGGTGAGATAAAAATTCGATTAGGAGAAATATTAGAAAAAAAAAATATCTCTATGAACCAATTATCCTTTCGTGCTGAAATGCAACGGACTCAGCTACGAAACTATCGGGATAATAAAGTCCAAAGACTCGATATTGATATTTTAAAACGTTTATGTTATGTCTTAGACTGTGATCTTCACGATTTAATCGAATATATCCCACCACAAGAAACGAAATAATTTATCGTTCTTCTCTATTATACAAAACTACATGGACACTCCTATGTCCAAGTGATTTATAAAAGGGATAGACAACATTTTGGCTGACTATCCCTTTTCGTTTTCATGGAAACAACGTGTCAAAAATTATGCTTACATAAGTTTATTCGTCTTTTGCTACGCCCTACACTTTTTCCTTTCTTTTTTAAGATACTCCTAAATAGTCACTGTTATATAAAATATTACTACTAGGAATTCGCTCTGAAAATCCCTCTACTGATAAATAGCCTTGCTTCTCCCAATGGAAATTTAAAGTATAACTTTGTCCATAATAAGTCGCTGTATTAGAAGATGTATACACCGCTGTATGATGCCGAAAGACCGTACTAAACTCTTCCTCCATACTATCTCTTCCAAAAATTTCAAAATCAAATCCTTCACTTGTTCTATTTGTTATTTTTATATAATATAAGGCTCCCGTTGGACTTTTATCCCCTTCCCAATAAGTCCCTTCGATCACTGAAATTATAGTATCAATAGAACTTTGACTAGAACCATACAACTGTTTGGCTAACTCATAAACTCGTTTTTTTGTTATCCCAGCTTCTGTACTAACAGTTGCTGAATATTCTCCCGTACCACCAAGCCACTCCTGACGGACTTTTTCTACTTCATTTTCTTTATAAGCAATCCAGTCCCGTTGTTTTTGTCTTAACTGTTCAAACTCCTGTTGTGGAAGTGTTGCTTTTAATTTTTGATAAAGCGCATTTAATTCATTATCCCACATTTGAAATGTCTCACTTGCTGCTTTATTCATACTTTGTGTATCCATAGCTTGCTCCTCTAATTCCGCCTCTTTATTTTCTAATTGTTGTAAATAATTATAATATGTTTTTGCTGACTCTGCGACTACTTTTTCTTCTGCATCGTCATTTTCTTTATTTTTTTCTTCATTGTCCTCATAAGAATCTTCGGTTTCCATAGTATTTGACTCACTCTTTGAACTTTTTTTATCAGAAGTTTTCTCAGAATCTTCTTCTGTTATTGTTTTCTCATTCTTTCCTTCTGTCACTTTTTCTGTTGTCTTATCTTTCAATTCTTCTTGTGATGTTTCCTCTGTCTGTAACTGGCTGTTCTCCTGTGCCAATAAGTTTTCTTTATTTTGATTCTTGTTAAAAAAACTTGTTGTAAATCCAATGACGCAAATGATGAATAAAACTCCAATCGATAGCATGGAAAACATCCATTTTTTATCCTTTCTTTTTTCTTTCTTATTTAGTTTTTTTTGCTCCCCAGACTCTACTTTCTCCTGTCTTGCACCACATTCTTCACAAAACTTTGCATTATCCTCTAATGGAGAGCCACAGTTTTCGCAATACTTCATTTAATTCTCACTCCTTACTTTATGCCTACATTCCAAACAAAATTTTGCGCCTTCCATCAACTCTTTTCCACACTGAGAACATATTTTTTCTTCTTGCTTTTCCCATAACTTTTCATATGGAGTTCCACATTCTGGGCAAAATTTCGTTCCTTCTTGTAATTCTACACCACATTGAGAACAGATAGTTTTTTTCAGTTCTTCTCTTTTCGGTACTGGCGTTCCACACTCTGGACAAAACTTCATTTCTTCTGCTACTATGTGCCCACAAGAAATACATTTTTGGCTTTCTTTCGAAACTGGTTTCGCTTTTTCTGGAAGTGCAGCACCACAATGAGAACAAAATTTCTTCCCCACTCTAACTTTTTGATGACAGTTTGGACATTCCATATTTCCAACAGCTTGGACAGCACTCCCTATCTCTTTTATCGTTTCACTTGCCTGATTGGAAAGCTGATTTAAATTGATATTAGAAATACTCCTTTGAATATCTTCTTTATTTTTAATTCCAAAATCAGAAATGCAAGTCCATAAAAAAATTGCAATATTGCATAAAATTACAACCCAAAAACCTAGTGTTGGAACAATCTTTGACTCCATATCTCCATAACCAGTATCAACTTGTGCACTTCCTTTTCCTCTAACAAGGATATATGCTATGATTAAAAAAATAATTTCCACTACAGGCAAAAACGCATATAACTTTTTTATTAATTCCTTGCTTTTTATAAAAGGTAATATAATTTGTCCTATCGCTC
>DVIZ01000167.1 GCA_018710905.1 Candidatus Scybalomonas excrementigallinarum
ACTAAGTTGCCGGACATCTTCTATATATTCCATCCATTCTAATAATTCTTCCATAAACAAAACCTCCTTTTTTTCCTATTATATCAAAAAAAAGGTTTGTTCACAAAATGTTCATTCATGCGTTTTGCCTGACAGTATTTGCGAACTACAAAAGGAAAATGTCGAAGAATCCCTCAATTTGTTGACCGATTCTTTAGCATAAAAGTACAAGAGTGGCATAGAATGAATATATACATAACCACGAAGGGAGAAAAGAAAGTATGGAACCATTATTTAAGAATAACCAGGCAGTGTTGGCAGGAGAGGTGGTATCCCAATACCAATTTAGCCATGAGGTATTTGGAGAAGGATTTTATGTCGTGTATTTAAAAGTTGCAAGATTAAGCGAAGCAGGAGATGTAATTCCTATCCTTGTATCAGATCGATTAGTCGATATCCAAGAACCTGTACTAGGAAGAAGACTAGAAGCAAAAGGACAGTTCCGTTCTTATAATAAACATGAAGAAAACCAAAACCACTTAATTTTATCTTTATTCGCAAGAGAAGTAAGGTTTTTGGAAGAAGATGAGGAATGTCAAAAGCCAAATAGCATTTATTTAGATGGTTTTATATGCAAACCACCAGTTTATCGTATGACACCTCTTGGTAGAGAAATTGCAGATTTATTGGTGGCGGTAAATCGAGCTTATGGGAAATCAGACTATATTCCTTGTATTTGTTGGGGAAGAAATGCAAGATATGCAGGAAATCTTCCAGTTGGAACGAGAGTTTCTATTTATGGAAGAATTCAAAGCAGAGAATATCAAAAGAAATTAAATGATCAAACGGTGATTACAAAGACAGCATATGAAGTGTCCATTAGTAAAATGGAAAGTCAGCCATTTCAACAAATGGAGGCAAATCAGTAAATAATTAAGAAGCAAATTAATAAATAGAAAAAAATTTAGAAGTGATATTTGCACATTTTCAGTTCCTGTGATAGAATGTAAACTTAAAATAGAAGTATCTACATAAAACAGAAGAAATCCTATTAAAAATGAACGATAATAGGAAGAGAAATATGAGGTGGAAATTTTGAAGAATGCAAATGTTCAGATTTATTTCGGGGAAGGAAAGGGAAAAACAACAGCTGCACTTGGTCAGTGTATTCAATACGCAGGTGCCAATAAACAAGTTGTGATTGTTCAATTTCTAAAAGGAAAGACTTCTGAGGAGTTGGAGTTTTTAAAACGTTTAGAACCCGAAATTAAAGTGTTCCGATTTGAGAAAAGTGATTGTTGTTATGAACATTTAACGGAACAGGAAAAACAGGAGCAAGAAGTGAATATTCACAACGGACTCCATTATGCGAGGAAGGTTGTGGACACAAAAAGTTGTGATGTCCTTGTATTAGATGAAATATTAGGCTTACTCGATCATAACATTGTGGGAATTGAAGAGATGAAAGAGTTAATTAGCCTTTCAGAGGGTGAGATAGAAATTATTTTAACGGGAAGAGAGCTTTCAAAAGAAGTAGAGGATCTAGCAGGATTTGTGTATCAAATTAATACGATCAAAGAAATGGAAGCATAGTTTTTCAAAAGAACGGGGAATGTTTGTTGACTTTTGAAAAGTAAAGTGTTATTATAACGATAACAATGTAAGAAATACAAAGTAATCATACTGGTAGAGGTGCATATGTCATCAGTATCTTGTTGGAGATTAAGGCGGTCTTAGAAGGCAAGAGAAAGGGGCAATTGCCGAAATTTCATAGATTGCCAAAGCTATGGAGTTGGGGGTGCGGTTAAGAGCCGTATCACTGTCATCAAGAGGACGATGGAGTGCTGCCTAAAAGATACGCGATATAACAGAATAAAATAGAACAATCCTAGTTTATTCTAGTCGATTGGATTTATCGATATCTGCGGAATTGTATTAAATAGGCTAGCTCTTTTAAGAGCTGGCCTTTTTCTGGCTACGCGATGAATAGCGGATGTTACCGTTGTAGTAATGAATCTTTCTTATAAAACAAACAGCCTAGGAGGTAAAATTATGTCAATTTTTACAGGAGCTGGAGTGGCTTTAATCACTCCATTTCAAGAAGATGGAAGTATTGATTTTGAAAAATTATGTGAAATAATTGATTATCAAATTGACAATGGAACTGACAGTATTATTATTACAGGAACAACAGGCGAAGCTTCCACAATGACAGAAAAAGAGCATGTGGAATGTATTCGTGCTTGTGTAGAACACGTAAATAAAAGAGTTCCTGTCATTGCAGGAAGTGGTTCTAACTGTACTCATACAGCAGTAGAACTTTCAAAAGAAGCGCAAAAAGTTGGAGCAGACGGTCTTTTAGTTGTAACTCCTTATTATAATAAAACAACACAAAATGGATTAATCGAACACTTTACAACAGTCGCAAAAGCGACGGATTTACCAATACTTCTTTATAATGTACCAAGTAGAACTGGTTGTAATATTTTACCAAAGACAGTGGCAACACTTACAAAAAATGTGGATACGATAGTTGGTATTAAAGAAGCTAGCGGAAATATTTCACAAGTTGCAGAAATTATGTATGAAACACAAGGAGATATTGATCTTTACTCAGGAAATGATGATCAAGTACTTCCAATCTTATCTTTAGGTGGAAAAGGCGTTATTTCTGTATTATCTAATATTGCACCAAGAGAAACACATGACATGGTCATGAAATTTTTAGAAGGTCACGTAGAAGAAAGTCGTGCCATTCAATTAAAATATTTAGAAGTGATCCGTGCGTTATTTTGCGAAGTGAATCCAATTCCAGTGAAAAAAGCCATGGAATTAATGGGTCTTTGTGGTGGTACATTAAGACTTCCACTGATAGAAATGACAAAAGATAATACAGAACGATTGAGAAAAGCCATGTTAGAAACAGGAATTCTGTAAATAACGATGAAAAGAGGGGCTATAACAAGAGATCGAGTTATAGGCCCTTTTCTCATTCTATAGGAAATTCCTCGCAAGCGAGTCATCCTATAGAATAAAAAAGCACTACGTGCAAACGATGCGCAGCGAGCAAAGAAGATAATTTTGCTTCGCAAACTGCTCGCGCGCGGCAAAGTGTACGTTGC
>DVIZ01000168.1 GCA_018710905.1 Candidatus Scybalomonas excrementigallinarum
AGTTTAAAATATTAATTGACATATAGGAATGTATTGGATAAAATGAAAGAAAAATTCAATAAAATTATAATTTATTTGTGGGGATTGTCATAGAATCTCTTTTTCGTTTGGAAAAAGGGTACAATGCTACAAATGGGAAAAGTTGGAGGTATGTTATGGGCAAAAAACAATTACTCGATCTTAGAAATGTAAAAATTGAAGATTCTTTTTGGAATAAGTACACAAAGCTTGTGACAAAACAGATTATCCCCTATCAATGGGAAGCATTAAATGATCGAATTAAGGGGGCAGAACCGGGCTATTCCATTGAAAATTTCAAGGTGGCGGCAGGGTTAAAAGAAGGAACATTTCATGGATTTGTGTGTCAAGATACGGATTTAGCCAAGTGGTTAGAAGCCGTGGCCTATTCCTTATCTTATGAAGAAAATGAACAATTAGAAAAAGAAGCGGATGAAGCAATTGAATTAATCGCAAAGGCACAACAAGAAGATGGATATCTGAATACTTATTTTACAATTTTAGCTCCAGAACATCGATTTAAAAATTTACGAGAAGGACATGAACTTTATACAGCAGGGCATATGATGGAAGCTGCAGTGGCGTATTATAAAGTAACAGGGAAGAAAAGGTTCGTACAGATTATGGAACGCTTTGCAGACTATATTTGCGAAGTTTTTCAACAAGAGGAGTACAAAAATGCGGTTCCGGGACATCAAGAAATTGAAATTGGTCTTATTAAATTAAGTGAAGTGACAGGAAAAAGAAGTTATATGGATATGGCAAAATCATTTCTCGATCGCAGAGGAACCGAGCCTAATTATTTAGTAGAAGAGCATTTAAGAGAGGGATGGATCGATATTTTCCATGATCGCAATACTTTTCCTACCAGAATACTCTCAGTGTCATAAGCCAGTTCGAGAGCAGGATACAGCGGAAGGACATAGTGTGCGTGCTATGTATATGTACTGTGCTATGGCGGATATTGCAGAGGAATATAACGATACGGATTTATTAGAGGCTTGTAAACGTCTATGGAAAAATGTAGTGGAAAAGAGAATGTATATTACAGGAGGGATTGGAAGCAGTGGACCTTATGAAAGATTTACTGTGGATTATGATCTGCCAAATGCCACCAATTATTCCGAAAGTTGTGCTTCCATAGGTCTTGCTCTGTTTGGAAGAAGAATGGCACAGATTACAGGGGAGGCTCATTATATGGATATTGTTGAGAAAGCACTTTATAATACAGTGCTTGCTGGCATCGCTATGGATGGAAAGAGTTTCTTCTATGTCAATCCTTTGGAAGTTTGGCCAGAAAACTGTATCGATCATAGCAGTATGGATCATGTAAAACCGGTTCGGCAAAAATGGTTTGGCTGTGCTTGTTGTCCACCAAACATCGCTCGTACGTTAGCCAGTCTTGGAGAGTACTTGTATTTTAAAGGGGAAAAAGAACTTTATATTAATCTTTTTGTGTCAAGTAAAGTCACAGTGTTTGAAGGCTTTACGATACAACAAGTGACAAGGTATCCATTTGAAAATGAAGTGATCGTAAAAATAAGGGCAGAAGAAGTCTATGAAGGAATGATAGGAATACGAATTCCTGATTATACAAAGGATACGAAGATTTTCATGGGAGGAAAAGAAGTGAACTTCCAAGTGGAGAAAGGATATGCGAGATTAGAAGGGCAATGGAAAGAAGAGGAGATTCGGATTGTCTTTGATATTCCTGCTCGTTTTATGAGAGCCAATCCACTTGTAAGAGCTAATGTTGGGAAAGTGGCAGTACAAAAAGGACCTCTTGTATACTGTCTAGAACAGATAGATAATGGAGAAAATTTATCCGCTCTTTTTGTCGATACAAAAGAAGGGTTAAAAGAAGAGTATCGAGAAGAACTATTAAATGGTACGTTAATGCTCCATGCCAAAGGAAAGAGAATGATAGAAGACTGGGAAGAAGAAACCTTATATAGTGATCGAACCTATCACTGGGAAGAAGTGGATTTGACATTTGTTCCTTATTGTTACTGGGGAAATCGAGGATATGGGGAAATGATGGTTTGGGTAAAGGAACTGGTATTTTAAAAGGAAGGAAAAGGTAGATATGGGAAAAGACGATTTTGCACCAACACCTCCTATGGGGTGGAATAGCTATGATTATTATGATACGACAGTGACGGAAGAAGAAATAAAGAAGAATGCGGATTATATGGCAACTTATTTAAAGCCATATGGATACGAATATATTGTTGTAGATATTCAATGGTATGCTTATGGGACTGGAACAAAGCGAGAGGAGTATCAATATCTTCCTTTTAGTAAAGTAGAAGTAGATGAGTATGGTCGCCTTTTACCATGTGTGGAGAAGTTTCCAGCGGCAATTGATGGAAAGGGATTTCGCCCATTAGCTGATTATATTCATGAAAAAGGTCTTAAATTTGGTATTCACATTGTGAGGGGAATTCCAAGAATCAGTGCCCACACTCATAGTAAAATATTAGGTAGTACAAAAACAGCGGATCAGATTGCCGATCCTTATAGCATCTGTCCATGGAATCCCGATATGTATGGGGTGAAGGAAGGCGTAGAAGGAGCTCAGGAATATTATGATTCGTTAATGGAGCTTTATGCAAGCTGGGGTGTAGATTTTATTAAATGTGATGATATTGCCCATACGAAGTTATACGAAGATGCCTATGCAGGAAAAAATGAAATTGAAATGATACATAAAGCGATTATGAAGACAGGAAGACCGATAGTACTCAGCTTATCTCCAGGACCAGCTATTATTGAAAAGGCATGGCATTATGAAACCTATGCTAATATGTGGAGAATTACGGATGATTTTTGGGATCAGTGGGAACTGTTAAAAGTTATGTTTGAACGATGTGAAATTTGGCAGATGCATAAAAGAAAAGGTTGTTATCCGGATTGTGATATGCTTCCTGTTGGAAGGGTTGGAAAAGGATTTTTACAGGAGCGGAATACCAATTTTACAAAAGAAGAACAAAAGACAATGATGACTCTTTGGTGCATCTTTGGCTCTCCAATTATGCTTGGAGCGGAACTTACGAAGCTGGATGACTGGACAAAAAGTCTGTTGACCAATGAAGAAGTATTGAGTTTACTAAGCAATGACTTTGAAAGGAAACAGTGGAAACGAGAGGAAGGAGAAGCTATTTGGATTACCCATCACAAAAAGACAGGAAAGCGTTATCTTGCCATATTTAACTTATCGGATAACGAAACAATTTATGAGTGGAAAAAGATAGAAGAGGAGTTTGGTACTCTCGTTCGAGAAGTATGGACAAATCAGAACGTAAACATAGAACAGAAAGAAGAGGGAATGAAAATTTCACCTCATGATGTGAAATTATATGAACTATTAGGATAAAAGAATTGGCGTAGCTAGTAGAAATATTGGCTACGCTATTTTTAAATGATAGAATATTGACAAAAAGCTATCATTGAGATATGATTATGATAGAATAAATTGAAAAAGCTATCATAAATGTAAAGGGGGAGAATGTTTTTGGATTTAAGTCGTGAAGAGGTAGGACAGTATCTTGAAGAAGTGAAGCAAGCAGTTAGAAATGATAGATATCGTGTTTCACCGAGGGGGAAAAATGAAGAGTTGTACGTTACATATATTTTCTCAGAGGCAAAATGTAAAGAGATATTGTTAGAGTTATGCGTAGAAGATTTTTCAGAAGCAGTACATAATGAACATCCAAGTCATCCAGAAGAAGTTCTTTATATATTTGGAAAAAATGTTCAGTTATTAACGCGTTTTGGTGGAGAAGAAGAAACGGTAGCATTATATATAAAGTTTAATAAGTTAGCAAATATGTATGTGATTGTAATTTCATTTCACAAGCAACAGTATCCACTTAATTATAAGTTTAAATAAAAGAAAGTGTTTCATTAAGTGTGAAAAAGGTTGTAAATAGGAGGCATGACAATGACGAAGAAGAGAATGGAATTTTGTATTGAATGTAGAGAAGAAGTGCCATATCAATTGAGAAAAATACAGAGTAAATATAGAATTAGAGAAAAGGAATATGTTTTTGAAATAACAAAAGCTTTTTGTGAAAAATGTGGTTCAGAAATGTTAATTCCAGGAATGATGGATAAGAGAGCACGAGAAGTTGATGAGCAGTATCGTAAAGCAGAAAATATTGTAAGTGCAAATGATATCAATAAATTATTAGAAATTTATAAAATTGGGAAATCGCCACTTTCTTTGGCATTAGGATTTGGTGAAATTACGATAACTCGTTATTTACAGGGACAGATCCCTTCAAAAGAATATTCGGATGTTATAAAAAAGGCTTTGGAATCTCCTGAATATATGATAGAACAGTTGAAAAAAAATAAAGAAAAAATAAAAGAAACTGCTTATGAAAAAGCAATAAAGGCTGCAGAAGAAGTAGCAGGGCTTTTTCATATTTCTGCAAAAATGTTATCAACGATTTCTTATATTTTTGAAAAAGAACAGGAAGTCACACCATTAGCATTACAGAAAATATTATACTTTATTCAGGGGGTTTATATGGTTTTATTTGATAAGCCATTATATGAAGAAGATTGTCAGGCTTGGGTACATGGGCCAGTTTATGAAACAGTCTATGAAATATTTAAAACATTTAAATATAATCCTATAGATGATAATCGTTTTGTAATGTTTAAAAATCGTTTTCAGGAATTAACAGAAGATGAAAAAATGGTTATTGATTTAATCGTCAATACATTTGGAATATATAGTGGGAGAGTATTAGAAATAATAACTCACTATGAAGAACCTTGGTTACAGGCTAGAGAGGGATATTTGCCAACAGAGCCTTCTAATGTTGTTATTTCTAAGGAGTCTATTAAAAAGTATTTTAAAGATGTTCATAAACATTATAATTTAAAAAACATTGATGGAATTAAGCAGTATATTAATAAAAGATTAGAGAACATTTGAAAGAGATTTATATTATAAGAAATGTTACACGACCTGAACAAGTCGAAAAACTGTTCTTTTTATTTACGCAAAAATAACAAGATGTGCGAAAATACTTATGTGTAATACATTTCATTGTTTACAAAAAACTTGAACGATAGGAAAATTATAGTTTAGAAAAAACTAAAATAAAATACTCGATAAATGGTGAAAAATGTGAGATAAAAATAAAGATATATTTAAAATACAAAGAGTAATCTTAGGATATCATACATTATAACTAAAAAATAAAAAAATAAATAGGGAATAAAAAGCAAAATAATAAATCGTTAATATGCACAAAATATTTAAATAAATATATAATACTTTAACAAAAAATAAAATATTACTTGAAAAGATAAATCATATGTGTCATAATGAAAGTACAAGAAAGAGAGAAAGATACAAAAGTATTCGTTTTGTAATCGGTAATAGAAGGGAAGAAAGAGATGGAAATTCATAGAACAGATTATAATAAACCTTTTATTGTACAAAGAGCCGATCCTTATATGTACCGTCATGAAGATGGGACTTATTATTTCACTGCATCGGTACCAACTTATGACAAGATTATTTTAAGAAAGGCGGATACAATAAAGGGAATTCAGACGGCCAAAGAAAAGACGATTTGGGTAAAGCATGAAAGTGGTCCTCAAAGTATTCATATTTGGGCCCCAGAAATCCATTTTCTAGAAGGAAAATGGTACATTTACTATGCGGCAGGAGATCGGGCGGATATTTGGAAGATTAGGCCTTATGTATTGGAGTGCACAGGGGATAATCCGATGGAAGATCCTTGGAGAGAACTTGGCATAATGCAACGAGCAGATGGGGATGAATTTTCTTTTGAGGAGTTTTCTTTAGATGCCACTGTTTTTGAGAATAAAGGAAACTATTATTATGTATGGGCTGAGAAAACAGGAGTTGGAAAGAAAATATCAAATCTTTATATTGCAAAGATGGAAAAGCCTTGGAAGCTAGCTACTGTTCAAGTGTTGCTCACAACTCCTGATTATGATTGGGAGCGCGTTGATTTTTGGGTAAATGAAGGCCCTGCTGTAATAAAACATAATGGACGAATTTATCTCACTTATTCTGCTAGCGCTACAGGGGCTGAGTATTGTATGGGAATGTTATCTGTCGATGAAAATGAAGATTTATTAGATCCAAGGGTATGGAAAAAAAGCCGTTATCCGATTATGAAAACGGATGAAGAAAAGGGGATTTATGGCCCAGGGCACAACTCTTTTGTAAAGGCAGAAGATGGAGTTACCGATTTATGTATTTATCATGCAAGGCAATATGAAAAGATTGTTGGAGATCCACTGTATGATCCGAATCGACATACGATGGTGGCGAAAGTAGAATGGAAGGAAAATGGAGAACCAATATTTAAGACGGTGTCAGTTGACGAAAGAGAGGAATAAATTTTATTTCTTATCGTTAAAAATGAAGAGAGATTATAGCACATATGTTATAATAAATTTTTAACTGAATAACCATTAATGATACTCAAGGAGGAGAAGAGTATGAGAATCAGAAACAAATTTATGGCATTGATGTTAACAGGAGTCTTAGCTTGTTCTACCGCTCTAACAGGATGTGGAGGAAGCGGAAATTCTAGTAAGACAAAAGATGGAAAAGCAAATTTAAAGGTTTTTGTTTATATGCAAGATCATGAAAAGGCTGTCTATCAAAAAATGATCGATGAATTTAAAGAAGCAAATAAAGACACGGTTGGGAACATTGATTTTCAGGTTACGACACAAGATGAATACGCCACAACATTAACAGGAATGATGACATCAGGAGATATGCCAGATGTATTTTATGTAGGACCTGACGCGGTTGCTGATTATGTAAAAAATGGGTATGTAGCAAATTTAACACCATTATTAGAAGAAAATAATATTTCAACCGATGATATGTATCAAAATGTATTGGATAGTTATCGTTATGATGGAAGTCAAACGGGCAATGGGGATTTATACGCACTTCCAAAAGACGGTTCTACGTTTGCCTATGCCTATAATAAAGATTTATTTGATGAGGCTGGTTTAGAATATCCCGATCCAGAAAATCCATATACATATGAAGAATTCGTAGAAGTTTGTCAGAAGTTAACAAAAGATACCGATGGTGATGGGGAAATCGATCAATGGGGTTGTGGAGCTGCTGATACGTTTATGTTATACCAATATATTTGGTCTAATGGGGCAAGCTTCTTAAGCGATGATTATAAAACCGTTACAATTGACACACCAGAGTTTAAAGAGGCGCTTCAAAAATATGTTGACCTCACTTTAAAATATAAAGTAACACCTACGGTAGAACAAGATGCTTCTTTAGGTGTATATCAAAGATGGCTAGCTGGACAAGAAGCGTTCTATGCTTGTGGTACTTGGGATGTTGGTGCATTTATGGATAAAGAGACATTCCCTTATGAATGGGATTTATGTGGATTCCCAACATTATCAACAGGAGTTTCTTGTACATGGAACGGAACCGTTGGTTTTTGTATTTCTGATAAGAGTGAAAATAAAGCAGAGGCCTTAAAATTAATTTCATTCTTAAGTACAGACTTAGAAGGTCAAAAAGAATTATCAGGAGTATCTGGTGGAGAATCCATTCAGCTTCCAAATATCCAAAGTTATGCAGAAAATGAATTTATTGAAGCAGTAAAAGATGGAACCGTAAAATATCCTTCTAATGTAGATGTATTCTTTAACTATATGAATGGAACCGATAAGTTTAGCGGAAGAATGATGGAAACAACTTATACACCAAACACAGAATGGCTTGATATCTTCTGGGAAGGTCTTGCAAATGTGAAAAAAGGTGAAGAATCCGTTGATGATTATGTAGCGAAATTACAGCCTAAGATGCAAGAAGCATTAGATACTGCTTGGGCAGATGCGGAATAGGAGAAAACTCTGCATAGGATAATATCCTATGTCATATAGAATGGCTGATGAACTTGATACATCAGCCGTTCTTACATATGGAGGTGTGAAATGGCTTTGAAACAACCAAAAAAGAAATTAAGTGCAGCAGCATTAAAAGAAGAACGCTATGGACGACTGTTTGTGGCGCCACCCTTTATTGGATTTTGTCTCTTTATGGCGTTTCCAATCGTATATGCCTTTATTGCCAGTATGACCACATGGACGGGTACTAATAATATGTTGGAACACTTTGTAGGGCTTCGAAATTATGCGAATCTATTGCAAGATGAGAAGTTTTGGAAAGCGCTTTTGAATACGATTATTTATATGATAGGAATCCCAACAGGAATGATATTAGCCCTTGTTTGTGCCGTTGGTATGAACCGTAAAATAAGAGGGATAAAAGTATTGAGAACGATGTACTATGTACCAGTGGTATCCTCTTTAGTGGCAGTATCCATTCTTTGGGCATGGGTATTTAACTATGATTATGGCTTATTGAATACCATTATTAAAGCGCTAACAGGACAACATGGTCCAAACTGGTTAGGAGATGAATTTTGGGTAAAAGTATCCATGATTATTTTTATGGTATGGAAAGGACTTGGTAGTTCGATTATCCTTTATTTATCTGGGTTACAAAGTATTCCAAGAGATTATTACGAAGCAGCAAAAATTGATGGTGCCAATGCTTGGCAACTCTTTCGAAAGATTACGATTCCACTTGTATCTCCCGTTACTTTTTATTTATTAGTTATGGGAATTATCGGTGGGTTCCAAGTATTTGTAGAAGTACAGGTTATGGTGCCAGATGGTGGTATTAATTATAGTGCAGCTACGGTAGTATATTATTTATATGACAAAGCATTTAAACATCAGCAGATGGGATATGGCTCTGCAATTGCATTTTTATTATGTATTTTTATTTTCATTGTAACAGCGATTAACTTTAAATGCCAAGAAAAATGGGTTAAGACAATTGAGTAAGGAGGGGAGAGCATGGCAAAACAATATGAAATGACAGAACAAAAATCAACAAAGGTAAAAGTCATCGATGGCATTGTATTTTTACTATTGGCACTTGGTGCGATTTGTATGCTTTTTCCTCTTATTTATATGGTCTTGAGTTCCTTTATGACGAAGAATCAGATTTTATCAGCGAATTTTTCCATTATTCCTGATCCTTGGAAATTTGGAAAATATACAGAAGTATTACAAAAGGGAGAATTTTTAAGAGGTATTCGAAATACGTTAACGGTGGCATTTCCAGTGTTATTAGTCGGAGGATTTACTTCTTCCTTAGCGGCATTTTCTTTTAGCAAATTACAATTTCGTGGAAAAAATGGAGCGTTTATGGCATTGTTATCTACGATGATGATTCCATTTGCGGTTGTCATGATTCCTCAGTATGTTATGTTTACAAAACTTGGGTGGACAAACGGATTATTACCATTAATTATTCCAGGATTGTTTGGAAATGTCAGCATTATTTTCTTTTTAAGACAAAACTTAACAAGTATTCCAAATGCGTTGGCAGAAGCAGCAAAAATCGATGGTTGCGGATATTTTAGAATGTATTATAGTATTTTCCTTCCCCTTATGAAAGGACCATTGATGACACAGATTATTTTATGGTTTATGGGAATTTGGAATGACTATTTAGCACCAACCATCTTTATACAAAATGAAAAATGGTTTACGTTGCAGGTTGTTATTCGTTCCTTTAACTCCTATTATGCGGTTCAAAGCGATTATCCATTAATTATGGCAGCCTCTGTTATTTCTATTATTCCAACACTTCTTTTGTTCTTTTTCTTCCAGAGATTTATTATCGAGTCTATGGTTGTATCAGGGGTAAAAGGTTAATGGAATGAGCGGGTGAGAGGATAGTAGGAGAAGCAATGGACGTGAATGAATGTAAGTGAAGCGATTGTAGACGAGTGAATAACGAGAGGAATCGAAGTGGAGGGGATTACAAGTGAAATTAAATGATTGCGATGTGAGAAGTAATCCAATGTTCGGATCCCATGATCCTTCTATGATGTGGGATCCGATTACAAACATGCATTATTCTTATAGTACCGATGTTTTTATGCCACAAAGTGGTTTAAATGAAAAAAGAGGGATTCCTCTTCGGGTATCCAAAGATCTTGTTCATTTTCAATATGAAGGAACTGTTTTATCGAAAGGCGCCATAGAAGAGGCAAGAGATAATAAAGAATACCCAAAAACATTTAATTTTTGGGCACCTTATGTAGAGTATGTAAATGGGGAGTACCGAATGTATTATTCTGCAACCAAAATGTTTGGAAGTGATGAGTCAAAGATTTGGCTTGCAATTGCAGATGATCCAAAAGGGCCGTTTGAAAACCGAGGAGTTGTAATGGATTCTTGGAACTTAAAAGGAAACACACCAAATGCTATCGATGCCCATATCATTTGGGAGAAAGGCGTACCATGGCTTGTCTATGGTTCTTTCTTTGGAGGAATTTATATAAAAGAATTAGATGCAAAGACAGGGATGCCAAAGAGTGGAAATCCAAAAGAGCTTGGTAAATGCATTGCAAGAAAGCCCAATAACGAAAAGTTAGATGGACCAGAAGGAGCTTCTGTCTGCTATGTAAAAGAGACAGGATATTTTTATTTATTTTTATCCTATGGCTGGCTTGGTGATACTTATGATATCAGAGTTGGACGAAGCCAAGTGGTGACAGGTCCTTACGTAGATGAAAAAGGGAAGGACTTAGTAGAGGAAAGCTTTGGAAGAAAATTAGCAGGAAGTTATCAGTTTGAAATGGAGAAAAAATGGGAAGATAAAATTGCAGGGGATAGTTTATGGAGATGGGGAGGATTTCGAGGCCCTGGCCATGGCGTTCCTTATTTTGACCCAGTGACTAAAAAGTATTTCTTTGTTCATCATATTCGGGATGGTGCAAAAATTTATCGAACCTATGATGAGAAAGAAGAAAGAAATAGTTATCAAGCCCATTTTATGATGATTCGAAGAATGTTCTTTCAGGATGGTTGGCCATTACTCAGTCCTGAGCCATATAAAGGAGAAGGGAATGCGAGCGTTTCTTTAGAGGAAGCAGAAGGTGAGTGGGAGATTTTATCATTCGAACAAGAGAAAAATGAACAGGTGCATTCCAAAAGAGTTTTTTTAAAAAAAGATGATGAAATATTAAAAAAAGGAATTTTACATCGGTGTTATGATTTTGAACAAAATCGAGAGAACCTTTGTGTAACAGGATTTTACGAAACAGGTATTGCATACTGGGGGAAACTTGTGATAGACTAAATTTATAGTCAAATTTAAGAAAAGGTATGGGGATAGAAGTATGTTGCACATTAGGAATCTAGCAGAAGGACTAAAGATTTTTAAAGCTCTTGGTTCAGAGGTTAGAGTAAATATTATTAAACTTCTCTTAGAGAATCGAGAAATGAATATGAATGAAATCGCATCTAGCCTTGGAATTACGAATGGAGCATTAACGAATCATATTAAGAAGTTAGAGGATAGCGGTATTGTAAAAATTATACCAGAATATACAGGACATGGAAATCAAAAGGTTTGTCGTGTTGATGTGGATAAAATTTTGTTTGAATTAGCGGTTGATAATCAAGAAGAAAAAGAAGAGATTTATACAACGGAAGTTCCTATTGGGCATTATTCGGATTATCGAGTATTTCCAACTTGTGGAATTGCCACAAGAGATGCGATGATTGGAGAAGTGGATGATCCACGCTATTTTGCTAGTCCAGAACGAGTCAATGCACAGATTATTTGGTTTACAAAAGGATATGTGGAATATATTATTCCAAATCTTCTGCCTGTCTCACAAAAAATCGATCAGATTACTATTTCTTTGGAAATTAGCAGTGAAGCACCAGGAATCAACAACGATTGGCCTTCCGATATCACATTTCATTTAAATGATGAAGAAATTGGTACGTGGACGAGCCCAGGAGATTATGGAGATGTACGAGGTATTTTTACACCGGATTGGTGGTTCCCAAACTGGAATCAATATGGTCTTTTAAAAATGTTAGTGATCAATAAAGAAGGAACGTTTATTGATGGATTAAAGATTTCTGATGTAGATATCACACATTTTTCCTTAAATTACAAAAGTTCGATTCGATTTAAAATTCAAGTTCGTGAAGATGCAAAAAACATAGGTGGTGTTACGATTTTTGGTAAAAACTTCGGTAACTATAATCAAAATATTGCCGTTAGAATCAAATATAGTCCTATGAAACCATGAAAAGTTTCCAAATACAAAAATAGCTCGCACTTATAAAATAAGTATGAGCTATTTTTTTATGTTATAGGAAAGACCTCGCAAGGCGAGCCATCCTATAACATAAAAAAGTACTCATTATCTGTTAAGATAAGACAATGAGTCAAGTAGATGAAGTAGATGAATCAAGTAGAATAGAGAGGGGTTTTTCGATGGAGAACAGAAAAGAAACATTACGAGTTTGTAAAAAATGCTTACTAAGGGAAGGTGAGGAAGAGGAATATTGGATCAATTTAGAACAGTATATTGCCAATTTAGAAGAAGAGGTTCGAGTGTCTCAAGAGGAATATGAACGTCGTTTGCATATTTGTGGACAATGTGAAAAAATAATAAATGGAATGTGCCGTGTATGTGGATGTTTTGTTGAACTTCGGTGTGCATTAAAAGTAAGGCATTGTGCGGATGTGAAGAAAAAATGGTAACAATTTTTTAGAATCTAAAAAGAAAGACTAATATAAGGAGTAATATATTTTTTGTAAAAAATTGAATTTACATCTTGACAAAAATAGTAGGATATGACAAGATCCGATGGAAAAGGACTTATTAAAATAATTTTTTATCATATGTAGTGTGAAAGAAACACAATATTCTTATTGAGTTAAGACATACTATATTTTTAGAAGGAGAAAAGATAATATGAGAAAAAAACTAATGAGTATTGCTCTTTGTCTTACTATGGTTGTGGGGGCATTAGCAGGATGTGGCAATGCAGGAAAAGATGCCAACGAAAATGGAAAAACAACACTTACGATGTGGATGCCTCCTCTTGATAGTGATACAAAAGGAAATTTTGGAAAGCTATTGGAAAATTTTGAAGAGGAAAACAATTGTGAAGTTGATATTGAATTAATTCCTTGGGATACTTATACAGAAAAATGGAGTGTTGCATTAAGTGGAGGCGAGAGCCCAGATATTGGATATTTTTATGCAGAAATGTATGCAAATTACATAGCTTCTGGTGCAATTGAAGAATTAAGCAGCTATTTAACAAAAGATGATTATAAAGAATATCTCTATCTTGATAAAGGTGAGATGATGGGTGGACTTTATGGAATGCCAATTATGACAGGAGTTCCATTTGTATTATTCTATAATAAAGATATTTTAGCAGATCTCGGAGAAAAAGCTCCTGAAACATGGGAAGATTTTGCAAGAATTGCAAAAGAAGCAACACAAGATACCGATGGTGATGGGAAAATCGATCAATATGGATATGCTGTTGGTTTAAACAGTGGAGATATGAGTAATCTCTATATGTTAAATGCCTATATTTATAGTTTATTATGGCAAGCAGGTGGCGATATTTATAATGATGATTATAAGAGCGTCCGCTTTGATGATGAAAATGGTGTAAAGGCAATTGAATTCTTCAAATCTTTAAAAGATTATATGCCAGAAAATGTATTATCTCTTGCTGGAACAGATGCGTTTTCCACTATTTTTGGACAGGGAAAAGCTGCCTTTGGTGTAGCCCGCTCTACTCAAAATCAGCAGGCGAAGTTTTCTGAGAGTTACCCAGATTTAAATTGGGGATATGTTACTTCCTTAAAAGGAGAACAATATGGAACATTTGGAGCTTCTGATTGTCTCTCTATTATGTCCAGCAGTAAACATAAAGAATTAGCGATGAAGTTAATCAAATATATTTGTGGCTCTGAATTTATGACAGAATATCATAAAATCGCACCAGGAGCGCCTCTTACAGCTTCAGAAGCTTATGCAGGAGAACCAGAAATGGAACGCATTGTAACGGAAGATAAAGACAAATGGAGAGGCGTACAAGTAGGACCTTCTGGAAGTGAAATTTTAGAAAACTATGCTTCTGAAATTCAAGCAGTTATGGAAGGGAAAAAAGAAGTAAAACAGGCGTTAAAAGATGCCGCAGACTATGCAAATGGTGTCTTAGATGAATATTGGGAAGAGTATAACTCATGAAAATAGAAAACAAACAAAAAATGCAAAAATTGCAGAAAGTACAAAAGATAGGGAGAAATGTTAGACCATATGCTTATATTTTTCCTATATTAGCAATTTTATTTGTTTTTGTTGGAGTTTCTCTTATTATTGGAATTCGTTATAGTTTTACAAAATATAATTTAATTGGAGTTCCAGAATGGGGAGGCCTTTACAATTATAAAAAAATGCTAGGTGATACAAAACTTCATCAAGCGGTGAAAACAACAGTGATTTTAATCATTTTCGTTGTACCTGCGCAGATCGTGTTATCCACCTGTTTTGCAACACTGATTGCCAAGAGAAGAAATACGATACTTGGAAAATTAGCAAAAGCAGCTATTTTTATTCCAGTATTATCGTCAAGTGCTGTGGTAGGAACCGTTTGGAAAGCCATTTTAAATGGAAATAATGGGCTTGTTCAAAAGTTTTTCCATCTGTTTGGTATCGAACCAAATATGCTCTTAGGAAGCAGTACAACAGCGCTGATTACCGTTGCTTGTATTGTGGTTTGGAAAAGCATGGGATATTATATGATTTTAATGTTGTCCTCTGTTTTATCCATTTCGGATCATTATTATGAAGCGGCAAAAATGGATGGTGCCAATGGATTTTATTTGTTTACGAAAATTACACTTCCAATGTTAAAACCAGCCATTATTTTAAATTTCTTTCTTGCCGTTGCCAGTGGAATGCAAATTTTTGATTTAGTTTACACAATGACAGGTGGTGGGCCTTCTATGTCTACAACAACCCTCGTTATGTATTTATATGATTTAACATTTAAGAGTGGAAAAGCAGGATATGCTATGGCAATATCCAATGTATTTTTCCTTGTTGTTGTTGGAATCATGTTATTACAGCGAGGATTGATGAAAAAAGAAACATCGGAATTATAGGAGGGCACAATGAAGAAAGTATGGAATGGAATCGAAGTAATTCTACTATTACTCATTATTTTAATTTGTATCCTGCCGTTTGCTTATATGTTTTTCATGTCATTTAAAAGCACATTAAATGCGTATGATTTTCATTTTTCTCTCAGTGAAATAACACTTGAACATTATAAGACAATTTTTAGCAAGCCAGAAATTTTTCGCTATTTTATGAACAGTTTAATTGTATCGGTAGCAGGAGTAATTTTAACTTTAATTACGAGCTGTCTAGCAGGATATGCGTTTGCAAGATTACGATTTAAAGGGAGTCAATTCCTTTTTGTATTAGTTACCCTTACAATGTTTGTGCCAGGAGAGGCGATTTTAATCCAAATGTATACGGTTGTAAGAGGAATGGATATGATTAATACCTTTTGGGCTTTAATTTTACCACTTCCATCAGCCCTTGGAGTATTTATTGTAAGACAAGCCATATTGGCAGTTCCAATGGAAGTCATTGAATCGGCTAGAATGGATGGAGCAAGAGAACTTGCTATTTTAGTGAAAATGATTTTACCGCTGATTAAATCTGCATTATTAACCGTTGGAATTTTCGCTTTTATTGGTGCTTGGAATAGTTTTACATGGCCTTTAATTGTCACAACAAAGGAAGAGATGCGAACACTGCCAGTTGCCTTAACGACATTAAAGACACAATATGATACCGATGTTGGTCTTTCTATGGCATGTGCCGTGATCACATTTTTACCACCATTTCTCGTCTATTTGTTCATGCAATCTCGATTTGAAGAAGGAATTGCACAAAGCGGTTTAAAAGGCTGATAAAATAGGATACGATTTGAGTAAGAAATAATATAAGAGATAGAAAACGAGCTATAGTAAGAAGGAAGAGGCTTCTTGTGATAGCTCGTTTTTTATTGCATGATAAATATTTTAGATAAGGTAAGAGTTGTATCAAACTATAAATAACGCGTTGTGCTAATATAAATTAAAATGTACACATGTTAAAAAAGGACAGAAAATCCCTATGATCAAAATTACTATAAAAAATTAGTAAATCAATTGTTTGATTTTACGGATTTCAGCTGTAGCAGAAAAC
>DVIZ01000013.1 GCA_018710905.1 Candidatus Scybalomonas excrementigallinarum
TGATGAGCAATGGCAAGAGGAAATAAGACGATTAGAACGAGAAGGAAAGCATTCTCTGATCATTCGTCCTTTGGATTTGGAGCAAAAACAGATCATTTTTGAGCATTATGATATGTTACCAGAAGAAGTAATTGAGGAACGATTAGAAAAGAAAAAAATCTATGGAGGATTTTTAGAGGAAGAGTTAGTTGGATTTATTGGCCTTCATCAAGAAGAAAGTATGGGAATGTTAGAAGTGTTTCCAGAATATCGAAGAAGAGGGTATGGAGAAGAATTAGAGCGCTTTCTGATAAAAAAGCAGTTGTCTGATGGAGCAATTCCTTATTGTCAAATCGATGAGCATAATAAAAAATCAATGCAATTACAAGAAAAAATAGGAATGAAGCTATCGGATACCTTGTCTTATTGCCTTTTTTAAGAAAAATTAGGAGAGATTATGAGTAAAAGTATTAAAGAAATTAAACAACAATTTGAACAAACAGCAATGGAACAATGGAAGACATTGTATGAACAATATGAAAATGACGAAAGAGCGGGTGTTCAAAAAATAATTTTAGATTGTCATAAAAAAGAAGAAAAGTTACAAAAAGAAAAAGAACGAGTAGCAAAAATGCGAGAATATGAGGACACCTATTGCGCGTGTGAGTATATTTGCGGCATTGACGAAGTCGGAAGAGGGCCACTGGCAGGGCCTGTTGTAGCGGGAGCTGTTATTTTACCAAAAGACTGTGAAATCTTATATATTAACGATTCCAAGAAGCTAAGTGAAAAACAAAGAGAAGCCCTCTATGAAGAGATTTATGAGAAAGCCATTGCGGTTGGCATTGGAATGGCGTCTGTAGAAACCATCGATGAAATCAATATTTTACAGGCTACCTACCAAGCTATGAGAATGGCAATCTCTAATTTAAAGATTCGTCCAGACTTATTGTTAAATGATGCGGTGACGATTCCAGAAGTGGAGATTCCTCAAGTGCCAATTATTAAAGGGGATGCAAAGAGTATTTCGATTGCGGCAGCCAGCATTGTGGCAAAGGTGACAAGAGATCGTTTAATGGAAGAGTATGATAAGATTTATCCAGAATATGCGTTTGCATCCAATAAAGGATATGGAAGTAAAGTACATACCGATGCGTTAAAACAATATGGACCATGTGAAATTCATCGGAAAACTTTTATTAAGAAAATATTAGAAAATCAAGAGGAATAATTGAGAAGTGTAGGATCAAAAGGGGTGGGAGATATTTATAATAAAAAAAGAAATAAAAGGGAAATTGGGAAACAGTATGAACAAGTAGCGAGTCAATATTTACAGCAAAAAGGATATGAAATTTTAGAATATAATTATTATTGTAAAAAAGGTGAAATTGATCTCATTGCAAGACAAGAGGGATACTTGGTGTTCGTGGAAGTAAAATATCGAAACAATCAAAATAATGGATATGGAATGGAGGCAATTACAGTAAGAAAGCAAAATCGAATCAAACAATCGGCGCTTTTTTATTTAATGGAACGCCAGTTATCTATGGAACAGCCGATACGATTTGATGTAGTATCCATCGATGGAGATAAAATTTCACTAATTTCCAATGCCTTTCCTTATTATTGTTAATGATCCGTGGAAAAGCAGATGAGAATACAAGAGAATGTCTTGAAAAGGATTCTGCTTTCGTGGTAAACTGTACAGAGGGTGGCAAGAAAATTGAAAGTAAAAGGAGACAGTATTATGTGTCAAAAGCCAAATTTAGTTTATCATAATCAAAATCATTCCACAGACTGGGTGGAAAAAGAAGGGGTGCCATTTATTCAGTTCCCATTATTTCAGGGTTTTGAGGCACAAGGACTTGTACATGGATTTTCCACGCGATTAGGTGGTGTGAGTACAGGGGATACTTCTTCTATGAACTTAAGTTTTTCTAGAGGTGATCTAGAAGAAAATGTAAGAGAAAATTATAGACGAATTGGAAAAGCAATTGGATTTGATCCGAAAAAACTCGTATTTAGCGATCAAATTCATGAAGATACGATTTATGAGGTAAAAAAAGAAGATATTGGAAAAGGGTTTGTTACACCTAAATTACTTGGAAATGATGGGCTTGTAACAAAAGAAAGAGGAATTCCACTTGTTACTTTTTATGCAGATTGTGTGCCGATTTTTTTCTATGATCCTGTTCAAGAAGTGATAGGAATGACACACTCTGGATGGAGAGGGACCGTTTTAAGAATTGGTGCGAAAATGGTAAAGAAAATGGAAGAATGTTATCATTGCAAAGCAGAAAATATTTTAGTTGCAGTAGGGCCATCCATTTGTCAAGATTGCTATGAAATTAGCGAAGATGTTGCAAAGAAGTTTCAAGAAGAGTTTCGGGAAGAAGATGAGAAAACATTTTTACGAGATGATAACAATGGAAAATACCATTTAAACCTTTGGAAAGTAAATGAACTTCTTTTATTAAAAGCAGGAATTAAAAAGGAGCATTTAGCCATTACGGATCTTTGCACTTGTTGTAATAAAGAAGTATTATTTTCTCATAGAGCAAGTCATGGAAAGCGAGGAAATTTAGCAGGATTTATGATGTTACGGGAGAAAGAATAGAAAATACAAGAGAGAAAAGGATGTTTGGAGAAAAATGAAAAAAGTATATGAACATTTAATTACAGCCATTGAAGAAGGCAGTATTGCCGACCAATTAGGGCTTGTAGTTGGAGATACCCTTCTTCGAATTAATGGTCAAAAGATAGAAGATATTTTTGATTATCAATATTTAGTAGCAGATGAAGTGATTCAGTTATTAATTCGTCATTCCGATGGGACAGAGGAAGAAATTGAATTTGAAAAAGATGAAGATATGGATCTTGGAATTACCTTTGGTTCCTCCTTAATGGATGAATATCGCTCTTGTCATAATAAATGTATCTTTTGTTTTATCGATCAAATGCCAGAAGGGATGAGAGAGACTCTTTATTTTAAAGATGATGATACAAGACTTTCCTTTTTACAAGGTAATTATGTAACCCTTACGAATTTAAAAGATGAAGATCTCGATCGCATTATTCGCTATAAGTTAGCTCCGATTAACATTTCTGTTCAGGCAACAGAACCAGATCTTCGCCGTCAGATGTTAAACAATCGATTTGCAGGAGATATTTTAGAAAAAATCAAAAAATTAGCGGATGCACAAATTCCGATGAATGGACAAGTAGTTCTTTGTAAGGGATATAATGATAAAGAACATCTGGATCGTACCATTTCTGATTTGAGTCAATTTTTACCTTATATGGAAAGCCTTTCTGTTGTTCCAATTGGAGTAACAAAATTCCGTGATGGACTCACAAAGATTGATCCGTTTAACAGAGATGAGGCAAGAGAAGTTCTTGACCAAATTCATAGCTGGCAAAGAAAATTAAAAGAACAATATGGAAACCGTTTTGTTCATGCCAGTGACGAGTGGTTTTTATTAGCAGAACTTCCGCTTCCAGATGAAGAATATTATGAAGGATATGGACAGATTGAAAATGGTGTTGGAATGTTGCGTTCCTTCATTTCTGAGTTCGAGGCTTGTTTAAAAGAGATCAAAGGTGATAATCGAACAAGAGAAGTTTCCATTGCAACTGCCAAGTTAGCCTATCCAATGATTTGTTATTTTGCAGAAGAACTGGAGAAAAAATTCCCGAATCTAAAGGTATATGTTTATTGTATTAAAAATTATTTCTTTGGAGAAACCATTACAGTGACAGGGTTAATGACAGCAGGAGATATTATCAAGCAAGTAAAAGATCAAGCCCTTGGGGAAGAATTATTGCTTCCTGAAAATGTATTAAAAGCGGATGAACCAATTTTTCTTGATGATATGACATTGTCTGAATTCCAAAAAACTTTACAAGTGCCAGTCAATATTGTACAATCAAACGGACAAGATTTTATAGAAAAGGTAATAGGTGATAAATATGAGTAGACCGATTGTAGCAATTGTGGGACGACCAAATGTTGGAAAGTCCACATTATTTAACGCGTTAGCGGGAGAGAAAATTTCGATCGTAAAAGATACACCTGGTGTTACAAGAGACCGTATTTATGCGGATGTAAGTTGGTTAAATTATAATTTTACGATGGTGGATACTGGTGGTATTGAACCAGAGACAGGAGATTTAATTCTTTCTCATATGAGAGAACAAGCAGAAATTGCCATCCAAACAGCCGATGTTATTTTATTTCTTGTGGATGTAAGACAAGGATTAGTGGATGCCGATCATAAAGTAGCGGATATGTTAAGACGTTCCAAAAAGCCGATTGTATTAGCGGTAAATAAAGTGGATAACTTTGATAAATTCATGATGGATGTCTATGAATTTTATAATTTAGGGCTTGGCGATCCAATTCCAATTTCTGGTTCTTCTAAATTAGGACTTGGAGAAATGCTCGATGCGGTAACAAGTCATTTCCCAGAAACAAGTAAAGAAGAAGAGGAAGATGATCGTCCAAGAATCGCTGTTGTAGGAAAACCAAATGCAGGGAAATCTTCTTTTATTAATAAAATACTCGGAGAAAACCGCGTGATTGTATCCGATATTGCAGGAACAACTCGTGACGCCATTGACACAGAAGTTGTAAGAAATGGAAAAGAATATATTTTCGTGGATACAGCAGGGCTTAGAAGAAAAAATAAAATTAAAGAAGATATTGAACGATATAGTATTATTCGTACGGTAAGTGCCGTGGAAAAATCCGATGTTGTTGTTCTTATGATCGATGCCACAGAAGGAGTGACAGAACAGGATGCGAAAATCGCAGGTGTTGCTCATGAACGTGGAAAGGGTATGATTATTGCGGTAAATAAATGGGATTTAGTAGAAAAAGACGATAAGACAATCTACAAATTCACAAATGAAGTTCGTGATAAATTGTCCTTTATGCCATATGCAGAACTTGTCTTTATCTCTGCGAAAACAGGACAAAGAGTGCATAAAGTATTTGAAACAATTGATGCGGTTATTGAAAACTGTTCTCTTCGTGTTGCAACAGGTGTGTTAAATGAAATTTTAACAGAAGCGATGGCAATGAAACAACCACCTTCTGATAAAGGAAAGAAACTTCGTATTTACTACATGACACAAGTTTCTGTAAAACCACCAACATTTGTTATGTTTATTAATGATAAAGAGTTAATGCATTTTTCTTATACTCGTTACATTGAAAACCAGATCCGTAACACATTCGGATTCCGTGGAACACCAGTGCGTTTTATTGCGAGAGAAAGGAAGGATAAAGGATGAAATTCGCATACATTCTAATCTCTATCATATTAGGATATGGATTCGGGTGTTTCCAGACAGCATATATTATAGGGAGATTCAATCATATTGACATAAGAGAATATGGAAGTGGAAATGCTGGAACAACAAATGCACTTCGCACACTTGGAAAAAGTGCGGCACTTCTTACATTTTTAGGAGATGCATTAAAGGGGATGTTTGCTGTATGGATTGTGCGTTTTTTGGTTGCACCAATGGTGCCAGAGTTAAATGAAACTCTTCTTTGTCTTATTACTGGTTTTTTTGCCGTATTAGGACATAACTTTCCATGTTACTTAAAGTTTCGAGGAGGAAAAGGAATTGCAACAACTGCTGCGATTACAATGGCAATTGATTGGCGAATGGGATTAGTATCTTTGATTATTTTTGTAAGTGTAACAGCGCTGACACGCTATGTGTCAGTGGCATCTATTACGCTTTTAGTTGCATTTCCGATTACTCTTACGATTTTTCATCGAGGAGAGCCACAATTTTCTTATATGCTTCTTATCGCTCTTTGCTATTCTGTTCTTGGTATTTATCGCCATCATGGAAATATTCAAAGATTGTTGACAGGCACAGAAAATCGTCTTGGTTCCAAAAAGTAAGTGTGTGTAATATTTGTATAAAATAAGAAAAAGAAGTAGAATCCGATTGGAGGAAAGAACAATGAAAAAAATATGTGTAGTTGGAGCTGGGAGCTGGGGAACAGCACTTACCAAGTTATTAGCCGATAATGGTCATGAAGTTACTGTATGGTCCATTATGGAAGCGGAAGTTTTGATGTTTCAAAAATATCATGAGCAAAAAGAAAAACTTCCAGGCGTTATATTACCAGAGAGCGTTTCTTTTACAAGCAATTTGGAAGAAGCGGTAAAGGGAAAAGAGATTTTGGTATTTGCAGTACCTTCTCCATTCACTCGTTCCACTGCAAAAAATGTGGCACCATTTGTAAAAGATGGACAGATCATTGTCAATGTGGCAAAAGGAATTGAAGAAAATACGTTGATGACATTGACAGAAATTATTGAAGAAGAAATTAAAAATCCGAATGTTCCTGTATGCGTCCTTTCAGGTCCAAGTCATGCAGAAGAAGTTGGATTTGGAATTCCAACAAGCGTTGTTGTTGGAGCTAAGAAAAAAGAAGATGCTTTATTATTACAAGATGTGTTTATGAATAAAGTATTTCGTGTCTATACAAGTCCAGACGTATTAGGAATTGAGCTTGGTGGTGCATTGAAGAACGTGATTGCTCTTGCGGCAGGGGTAGCGGATGGATTAGGATTTGGAGATAATTCAAAAGCGGCTCTTATGACAAGAGGAATTGCAGAACTTTCTAGATTGGGAATTGCTATGGGTGGAAAACGTGAAACCTTTGCAGGACTTTCTGGAATCGGAGATCTTATCGTAACTTGTGGAAGCCAACATAGCCGTAACCGCAAAGCAGGTTATTTAATGGGAAAAGGATATACAGCAGATGAAGCCATGAAAGAAGTAAAACAGATTGTAGAAGGTGTATATTCAGCAAAAGCTGCTATGGCATTAGCCAAAAAATATCAGGTAGAAATACCGATTATTGAACAAGTAAATGCCATTTTATTCGATGGAAAATCAGCAAAAGAGGCGGTATCCGATTTATTGTTGCGCGATAAAAAGATTGAACATAATGATTTGGAGTGGGAAGAATAGATGCTTGATCTAAATAAAGAAACTGTGAAAAAAGTGTTACTCATTATTGCGTTTACACTTTTATTCTATACAGGACTCAATCATATACCAGAAGTGTTAAGGACCGTTGGAATTTTAATAGGCTTATTATCACCTTTTTTATTAGGAAGTTGTATTGCGTTTATTTTAAATGTTCCAATGCGTTTTATTGAAAAAAAGTTATTAAAAAATACAAAGTTAAAACCGAGTTTAAAAAGAACGGTAAGTTTGATTTTAGCATTGTTATTTATTGTTGCTGTTATTTTATTTGTATTTTTACTTGTGATTCCAGAATTAGCAAACACGATTCGTGGGTTGTTTGTCAGCGTTCCAAGGGCTTTAGAGCATTTTCAAGTATGGCTACTTTCTCTTGATATTCCGTGGCCACAAATTCAAGAAAAGATTGCCAATTGGAACTGGGATTTAGAATGGGGAACGTTAATCAATCAAGTGTTTAACTTTTTTAAAACTGGATTCATGGGAAGTATTTTTACAACCGTTGGCGTTGTAACTTCCATTGTTAGCGGTTTTGTAAATTTCTTTATTGGTTTTGTATTTGCTATTTATATTTTATGTCAAAAAGAAAAACTGGCAAGACAGACAAAAAAACTTTGTTATGCCACTTTTCCAATAAAAGTAGCGGATCGTATTGTGTATATTGTTACACTAACAGAGAAAACATTTTCTAACTTTTTAACAGGCCAATGTATCGAGGCTGTTATTTTAGGAAGTATGTTTTTTGTGGCCATGACAATTTTAAAATTCCCATTTGCTTTATTAGTAGGAGTATTGATTGCAGTAACCGCATTAATTCCGATTGTTGGTGCGTTTTTAGGTTGTGCCGTTGCTATGTTTTTAATTTTGACGGTAAATCCAATTCAAGTGATTTGGTTTTTTATTTTATTTAATGTGCTGCAACAGTTTGAAGGAAATGTCATTTATCCAAGAGTGGTTGGTAGTTCCGTAGGGCTTCCTGCTATGTGGGTATTGGTGGCAGTCACATTAGGTGGTAGTATGTTAGGTATTATTGGAATGTTAATTTACATACCACTGTTTTCTGTTATTTACTCTTTGCTTCGTGAGCATATTAATAAAAAGTTGCAAGCAGAGAAAGTTCCACCAGATAAGTGGAAACTAAAAGATGAATAAAAAAGAAAAAAATGTCGAAAGGAAGTAATTCTTTTCGGCATTTTCTTTTTTAATGCATTTTAGGTAATTGCGAAACTCATTAAGGATATTTGTTGCATTTTGCATAAAAAAAGAGAACTCAATTGAATGTATTAGTTTGAATTTTGTACAGAATGAATAACAAGTATCTGAAATTTAGTGAGGAGAGAAGT
>DVIZ01000169.1 GCA_018710905.1 Candidatus Scybalomonas excrementigallinarum
ATAATCAATTGAGTTCATCGCAAATTTTTAGCGATTTGTCAAGTGTTTTCGTTAAAAAAGTGGGTGATTTTTTTGAGATAGGGGTCTGAAAGCCTTATAAAATCAGGGCTGAAGATTCCGAGAAGTTATAATTAGAAAAAGGAGGTTATAGTAAAAAGAAAGAATCGAGTTTGTTAGTTTTATTAGTGGGGAAAATATAAAAGTGGGATAAAAGGATATGAGTGTCTATTACGACAGTGTGGATAGAGGGAGAACTATGGAAATTCAAATCAAGCAAAAATAATGAGAAGATAACTTCCACGCAAATGAAAAAATATAGTTCATGTGTTAGAGGAGAATTTTTAGAAATAAAAGGAGCATTATAAAATATGGAAAAATTAAAAATACGACAAATATTATCGGTAACGCTTACCTTATTTGCTGTATTCTTTGGAGCGGGAAATATGATTTTTCCGCCAGCTATGGGACAAATGGCGGGGAAAAATTATGTGAGCGCTTTAATAGGATTTATATTAACCGATGCAGGAATTGCGTTGCTTGGTATTATCGCAGTTGTGTTAGTAGGAACCGAGATCAGTGATTTAGGAAAGTTGGTAAGTAAGAAGTTTGCATTATGTTTTTCAGTGGGTATTTATTTATTAATTGGACCACTTTTTGCTTTACCAAGAACAGGAAGTGTGTCTTTTGAATTGGCTATTTCGCCTTATGTACCAAAAGATTCTGCTTGGATCTATTCGCTTATTATTACAGCGATCTTTTTTCTTTTGACTTATCGTTTAAGTAGCAATCCAAGTAAAGTTGTTGATGTGATCGGAAAATATTTAACACCAATTTTATTAATTAGTATTACAAGTATTTTTATTGCTTGTTTAATAAAAGGAAGTACAAGTGGGGATGCTGTCCAGATAGGAAGTATTGGAGAACCACAAGGTGCGTATGCTACGATTCCTCTGTTTCAAGGAATGATTGAAGGATATAATGCATTAGATGGCCCAGCAGGACTTGTATTTGCTATTATTATTATCAATGCAGTAAGTGGGTTTGGTGTTAAAAATGAAAAAGGGATTGTAAAATATACGATTCTTTGTGGAATTGGTGCTGCCGCTATTTTAGCAATTGTATATTATATGCTCACTTATATTGGAGCGATTACAGTGACAACATTTGAAAATGGAGGAGCATTATTACATGCGGTTACAAGTGAAGTCATTGGCAGTGTAGGAGGAATCATTTTAGGGGGAGCTGTTTTCTTAGCTTGTATGACGACTTCGATTGGGCTTACAACCTCTTTTTCTGATTATTTTCATGAGATTCTTCCAAATATTTCTTATAAGAAAATAACAGGAATTGTATGTGTATTTAGTTTTATAATTAGTAACATTGGAGTAACACAGTTAGTTAAGATTTCTACACCGATTTTAATGATGATATATCCAGTTACTATCGTTTTAATTGTATTATCTTTTATCAAACGATATATTGGACATCGCAGAATGGTATATGTGCTTGCTATGGCATTTGCATTTTGTATTGCCTTTGTAAATGGATTAGAAAAAGCGAATATTTCTCTAGGTGTGATAACAGCACTTTGTAAACAGATTCCATTTTATAATTTAGGATTTGGATGGATTATACCAGCTATTATCGGAGCCATGATCGGTACGTTACCATTTTGGGCGATGAATCAAGAGCCTGTGGAAGAAGTTTATGCAGAGATAGGAGAATAACAACGATGAAATAAAAAAGCACTACGTGCGAACGATGCGCAGCGAGCAAATAAGATAATTTGCGTGAAAGGCATAAGTCAGGCGGAAGTGCTTGCACTTACATCTGACGTTGCCCACGAACGTGAGAAATTCGCAAAGCGTATTTCTCACTGTATGCTTCGCAAACTGCTCGCGCGCGGCAAAGTGTACATTGCTAGAAGAAACTTAAAGTCGCGAAGAGTATGCAATGTACACTTTGTTCTTTTAGAAACAGAGTCTATGTGGTAATGGAAAAGTGAGAAAGGATATCGGTTGATTTTTGATTGATTAATTGATATAATCTATGAATGAGAGATTTCAATCTATTTCTCATGAACCCTTCTCTTCTTTATGAATGCGGAAAGAAAGAGAAGTAAGAGAATTGTATTAGTCCAAGAAGGAAGAGTACAAGAAAAAGGCTGTTACAAAATCAAAAGTTTCGTAAGGTAGAAAAGGGTGAAAATCATAACGATTCTATCTTATAGAAATGCTTTGTTTTGGAACGGCCTTTTTGGCATCGTTAGAAAGGAATTACAGTTTTAATTGACAAAGACAAAGCATTTATTGTAAAATAAAAAGGAATCCACAGGATAAATTGTGGAGAGATTGACAAAGAAAAAGACAAAACGACAATGATTCCATATGGTTTTTATATAGCTTATATAGGTTCATAATTGGATGAACGTTTCTACCAACTACCGTAATAGTTGACTATAAGTTTTCTTTTGGGGAAATTTATAGTTTAACCATTGTGGTAGTTTTTTTCGTTATAAGAAAGGAATTGTTTATGAATACATTTGCATTAAAAGGAACGATTATTACAAGTGAGACAAAAGATAAGTTGAAGATAGAAGAAAATTCCTATGTAATTTGTGAGAATGGAATTTCAAAGGGAATATTTAAAGAGCTTCCAGAGCAATATGAACAGATAGAAGTGCGAGATATGGGGGATCGTTTGATCATTCCAGGGCTTGTTGACTTGCATCTTCATGCTCCTCAATATGCATTTCGCTCAATTGGAATGGATATGGAGCTATTAGATTGGTTAAATACTTACACTTTTAAAGAAGAATCAAAATATGGGGATCTCAATTATGCAAAAATAGCGTATACTATATTTGTGGACGCTTTAAAAAAAGGAGCGACTACAAGAGCTTGTATTTTTGCAACACTCCATACACCAGCTACTCTATTTTTAATGGATTTGTTAGAAGAAAGTGGACTTGCTTGTTATGTGGGAAAGGTAAATATGGATCGGAACAGCATAGAATCTCTTTGCGAAACCGAGGCGAAGCAGTCCCTTGCGGATACAAAAGATTGGTTAAGACAGTGTGAAAAACGATATTGTCAAACAAAGCCAATTTTAACTCCTCGTTTTATTCCAAGCTGTACCGATGAGTTGATGAGAGGACTTGCAGAGATTCAAAAAGAGACAGGTCTTCCAGCTCAATCCCATCTTTCTGAAAATAAAAATGAGATTGCATGGGTAAGAGAACTTTGTCCTGATGCAAAATCCTATGGAGAAGCTTATGATCATCGAGGGATGTTTGGTGCCTATGGAAAGACAATTATGGCACATTGCGTTCATTCTGACGAAGAAGAACGAATGTTAATGAGAAAGAGAGGCGTCTTTGTCGCTCACTGTCCACAGTCCAATACGAATTTATCTTCTGGAATTGCGCCAATCCGCACTTATTTAGAAGAGGGAAACTTAGTTGGACTTGGAACCGATGTAGCAGGAGGACATGATCTTTCTTTATTCCAGACGATGGCAGAAGCCATTCAAGTATCAAAGTTGCGTTATTGCTTAGGAAATCCAGAGCAAAAGCCATTGACGATTGAAGAAGTATTTTATCTTGGAACAAAGGGAGGAGGAGCATTTTTTGGTAAGGTGGGAAGTTTAGAAGAAGGGTATGAATTTGATGCAGTGGTGCTTGATGATACAAATTTAAAACACCCACAACCATTGACAACTAGAAATCGTTTGGAACGCATGATTTATCTTTCGGATGATCGAAATATCTATGAAAAGTATGTAGCAGGTAATCGGATTGATAAGTAGAGAAGAATACAAGACTCCATAAGAAGTGAAAACAAATGAAGGAGAGAAACATGGAGTTTTTAGAACGCGTATTTCATCTAAAAGAGCATAAGACAGATGTAAAAACTGAGGTCATTGCAGGAATTACAACCTTTATGGCAATGGCATACATTTTAGCCGTAAATCCTAGTATTTTAAAAGATGCAGGGATGGATTCAGGAGCTGTATTTACAGCAACCGCTCTAGCAGCTTTAGTAGGAACACTTTTAATGGTGGTACTTGCCAACTATCCATTTGTATTAGCACCAGGAATGGGACTCAATGCCTATTTTGCTTATACCGTATGTGGAAATATGGGATATTCTTGGGAAGTGGCATTAGCCGCTGTATTTATTGAAGGAATTGTATTCATTATTCTTTCTATGACAAGTGTTCGTGAAGCAATTTTCAATGCCATTCCTATGACATTAAAATATGCAGTAACAACAGGAATTGGATTATTTATTACCTTTTTAGGATTAAAAAATGCCAATTTAGTTGTACCAGATAATAGCACTTATGTGGCTGTTTATTCCTTTAAAGATGCCATTGCTTCTGGAGAAATCCATTCAAAAGGAATTGGAGCAATATTAGCATTTTTAGGTATTATTATTACAGCAATGTTCCTTATAAAAAATGTAAAAGGAAATATTTTATGGGGAATTTTAATCACATGGGGAATTGGAATTTTATTACAAATAGCAGGTGTTTACGTTCCAAATGAAGAGATTGGAATGGGAAGTTTAATTCCTGATTTTTCAGGTGGATTTGGAATCCCATCTTTAGCACCAACATTTGGGAAAATGCATTTTGGAACAGGAATGTTCTCAGTAGAGTTTATTGTCGTAGTATTTGCCTTTTTATTTGTGGATTTATTTGATACCCTTGGAACATTAATCGGTGTTGCATCAAAAGCGGATATGCTTGATAAAGATGGAAGACTTCCAAAGATTCGTGGAGCGTTGCTTGCAGATGCCATTGGAACATCTTTTGGAGCCATTTTAGGAACTTCTACAACAACGACTTTCGTAGAAAGTACAGCAGGAGTTGCAGAAGGTGGAAGAACAGGATTAACTGGCGTAGTAGCAGCTATTTTATTCGGAATTTCTTTATTTTTATCTCCAATCTTTTTGGCGATTCCATCGTTTGCTACAGCACCAGCATTAATCGTTGTTGGATTTATGATGATGAGTTCTGTCGTAAAGATTAATTTTGAAGATGCAACAGAAGGATTACCAGCATTTCTTTGTATTGTTGGTATGCCACTCACATCTAGTATTTCCGAAGGAATTGCTTTTGGAATTATTTCTTATGTTGTATTAAATGTGATTACAGGAAAAGTAAAAGAAAAGAAAATAACAATTTTAATGTATATTTTAGCTATTTTATTCGTATTAAAATATATTATGATTTAGGGAACCTTCCTAAGAGTTCGTGAGAGGGAATAGGGAAATTCAGCTTATGGCTGGGGATAAATCATATGATTTTATTTAATAAGAAAAAGGGAGGCGGGATATTCCCGTTTCCCTATAATAAAAAATCGTTTGTTGAAATATAAGAAAGAAGGGGTTCTTATATTTCAAGAGGTGGTTTTTAAAAGAGAAATCTTTTTAAAACCGAAATAAAAAAAGCGAAATAAGCAAGAATGGAGGTATTTTATGGGAGTTGGGAAAAATATAACAAGAGTAGATGCTGTTTTAAAAGTGACAGGAGAAGCAAAATATGTGGCAGATTTAGAACCTCAAAATGTCCTTGTGGCAAAAGTGTTACATAGTACCATTGCCAATGGAATTGTAAAAAGTTTTGATCTAGAAGAAGCCAAAAAAGTAAAAGGGGTTGTAAAGATTATTACCTGTTTTGAAGTGCCAGATATTCAATTTCCGACGCCAGGGCATCCATGGTCTACGGAAAAAGCCCATCAAGATATTGCGGATCGAAAACTGTTAAATGAAAGGGTTCGCTACTATGGAGATGATATTGCAGTTGTTGTAGCAGAAAATGATATTGCAGCCAATCGAGCGTTGCGTCGTATTAAAGTGGAATATGAAGAGTTGGAACCCGTACTCGATCCAGAGGAAGCTATGAAAGAAGGAGCTTCTGTTTTACATAAAGAATATCCAAACAATGTGCTTGGACACTCTTCCTTTCAGATTGGAGAAGGAACTTATGAAGAAGCGACAAAAGAAGAAGGTCTTGTTTTATTAGAAAAAGAATATCGCACACAACCAGTACAGCATTGTCATATGGAAGTAGCACATTCCTTTGCCTATATGGAACAAGATCGTATTGTTGTAGTGAGTTCTACACAGATTCCTCATATTGTAAGGCGAGTCATAGGTCAAGCGCTCGGAATTCCTTGGGGAAAAGTCCGTGTCATAAAACCATATATTGGTGGAGGATTTGGAAATAAACAAGATGTGTTATATGAGCCATTAAACGCTTTTGTTTGTACAAAAGTGGGAGGACGCCCTGTAAAATTAGAATTGACAAGAGAGGAAACGCTTGGTTGTACAAGAACACGGCATGGAATCAAGTATAAAATAAAAGGAGCAGTGAGAAAAGATGGGACGCTTGTTGCAAGGGATTTTAAAGCGTATTCCAATCAAGGAGCGTATGCATCCCATGGGCATGCCATTGCTGCTAATGGCGCCAATGTATTTAAACAGCTGTATCAAGATGAAAAAGTGTTAGAATCCGAAAGCTATACGGTCTATACAAACTGCATTACGGCAGGCGCGATGCGTGCGTATGGGATTCCACAAGGGGATTTTGTTACGGAGGCATTGATCGATGATTTGGCTTATGCAATTTCTATGGATCCGCTAGAGTTTCGTTTGAAAAACTGTATGAAATCTGATTATGTCGATCCCCATCTTGGTTTTGGAGGCACAAGTTTTGGCTTACTAGAATGTATCGAAAAAGGAAGACAATACATTCATTGGGAAGAAAAAAGAGAAGCTTATAAAAATCAAACAGGCGATAAAAGAAGAGGCGTTGGTATGGCCATTTTCTGTTATAAAACAGGGGTTTATCCAATTTCTTTAGAGACGTCTTCTTGTCGTATGGTATTAAATCAAGATGGTTCGATTCAGTTACAGATGGGCGCTACAGAGATTGGGCAAGGAGCGGATACTGTTTTTGCCCAGATGGCAGCAGAATCAACAGGAATTACCGAAGAGAAGATTCACGTTATTTCGACACAGGATACGGATGTCACTCCATTTGATACAGGGGCTTATGCATCAAGACAGACGTATGTGAGTGGAATGGCTGTGAAAAAGACAGGAGAACTATTAAAAGATAAAATATTATCTTATGCTGAGTGGAAAACGAAATATCCAAAGGATGCGATGGATATTTGTGAGAATCAGATCGTAAAAAAAGAAACAGGAGAAACGTTATTATCTGTAGCAGATTTAGCGGTAGAAGCCATTTATAGTTTGGAGCGTTCTGAGCATATTACGGCAGAAGCTACGAGTCAATGTAAAAGCAATGCGTTTTCTTTTGGAGCGACTTTCGTAGAAGTAGAAGTGGATATTCCATATGGGAAAATTGAAATTGTCGATATTATAAACGTTCATGACAGCGGAACATTAATCAATCCAACCCTTGCAAAAGCACAGGTACATGGTGGCATGAGTATGTCTCTTGGCTATGTGTTAGGAGAAGAACTTCTTTATAATGAAAAAGGAAAACCTCTGAATAACAATTTGTTGGATTATAAAATGCCTACGGCTATGGATACGCCAGAACTTCGCGTGGAATTCGTGGAAACTTATGATAAAACAGCACCTTATGGCAATAAATCATTAGGAGAACCACCTGCCATTTCTCCAGCGCCAGCGATTCGAAATGCGATGTTACACGCTACAGGCGTCGCCTTTGATAGCCTTCCTTTAAATCCAGAAAAATTAGTGTTACGTTTTATGGAAGAGGGACTCATTCAAGAATAAACAAGATACGAAATTCAAGAAGGAAATAAGAAAATAGAAAAAAGCAATGGGAGGGTATGTTATGTACGATTTTAAACAAATGTATTTGCCGTATTCAATCGAAGAGGCACTAGAACTACTAGAAGAAAACAAGGGAGCAGAGATTATTTCAGGTGGTACCGATGTTCTCATTAAAATGAGAGAAGGAAAATTAGAAGATGCAACTCTTATCAATATTCATGAGATCAAAGAGTTAAAAGGAATCCATATGGAAGAAGATGGAACGATTGTCATCGGAGCAGGAACGGTATTTTCTCATATTACAAACAATGAAATCATTCAAACTTATATTCCGATGCTCGGTGAAGCGGTGGATGAAGTGGGAGGTCCACAGATTCGGAATATGGGAACAATCGGAGGAAATATCTGCAATGGGGTAACGAGTGCAGACAGTGCCTCTTCCCTTTTTGTTTTTAATGCGATAATGGAGCTAAGGAGCAAACGAGGAACTCGATATGTGCCAATGGATCAGTGGTATGTAGGAGCAGGGCAAACAGTTCGGGAACAAGATGAATTATTAGTTTCGATTCGAATTGCAAAAAAAGAGTATGAGAAATTTTATGGTCATTATATTAAATATGGAAAACGAAACGCAATGGAAATTGCCACATTAGGCTGTGCGGTTGCAGTAAAACTAAGTGAGGATAAAGAAACGATCGAGGAGCTTCGTGTGGCATTTGGAGTGGCAGGACCAACGCCTCTTCGCTGTCCGAATTTAGAGGAATTAGCTGCCGGTATGGGGCTCAATGAACGAGTAGTTACGATTATTGGAAAAGGAGTATTAGCAGAAGTGAATCCAAGATCCAGTTGGAGAGCCTCAAAAGAATTTCGTTTACAATTGATTGAAGAGATGAGCAAACGAGCGTTTAGAAAAGCAGTAACGCTTGCAGGAGGTGAAATTCATGCTTAATATCATATCTATGACAGTGAATGGAAAAGAAGTAGAAGTTGCGGTGGATGAAAGAGAATCTTTATTAGAAACCCTTAGAAATCGTTTGCATTTAACAAGTGTAAAAAAAGGGTGCGAAGTAGGAGAGTGTGGTGCTTGTACTGTATTAGTGGACGGAGAAGCCGTTGATTCTTGCATTTATTTAACAATGTGTGCCAAAGGAAAACATATTTTAACGGTAGAAGGATTAAAAGGAGAAGATGGAGAACTTAGTCCGATTCAAAAAGCGTTTATAGAGGAAGCCGCTGTTCAATGTGGATTTTGCACTCCAGGGCTTATTATGTCTGCGGTTGAAATTGTAGGAACAGGAAAGAGATATAGTCGGGAAGAACTTAGAAAATTGATTTCTGGGCACCTTTGTCGTTGTACAGGATATGAAAATATTTTAAATGCAATGGAACGAATTGTAGAAGAGACGTACCGAGTAACGAACAGATAAGAAGTTTTTAATATCGAAATGGCTTGTACACTTTGCTTCGCAAACCACTCGTGCGGGGCAAAGTGTGCATTGTTAGAAGGAACCTAAAATCGCAAAGAGTGTGAAATGCATACGTTATTTATCTTGAAGCGTACAGTTTTATGTATAGGATTCCAAGATTTGGCATATACTACAAGTAAGGAATAGTGGTATCGATATACCGAGGGAGAGGTATATGTGTAGGAAAAAACGAGGGAGAATCCAACTGGTTATCGTATGTCTTTTTTTGAGCGGTATATGCTTGTTTTCTGGCTGTATGCCTAACAAAGAAAAAGAGGAGATACAAGAGCAAGTAACCATTGATTTTACCGTTTGCCATGACGAAAATCTTCCGAAAGAATTAAAGCAATTAATTGAAGAAAAAAAAGAAAAGCCTTTTAAATTATCCTACCAGACAAAGGAATATACTTATATTGCTACAGGATATGGACAGCAGACGATGGGTGGATATAGCATACAAGTAAAAGCACTTTATGAGTTAGAAAATGTAGTTGTATTCAAAACAACGTTAAAAGGTCCTAATCCAGAAGAGGAAAAGGAGGGCGTTTCTTATCCTTACATTGTTGTGAAAATTCAAAACCTTGATAAGACGATTTCGTTTCGATAGTATACTTTTACACATTAAAAAATTAGAATTTTAAAATTTTAAAAAATTAGTGTGATTTGACAAAAATTTACTATCGTGGTAAACTGTATACAGTGTACGATCGAGGTGATAAAATGACACAAACAGATATTATAAGAATTCGGCAGTCCGTTAATCGACATATTGGTAGCAAAATAAAAATTAGTGCCAATAAAGGTCGTCAAAAATTTGTTATTACAGAAGGTATTATTAAAGAAGCCTATCCAAATCTTTTTTTAGTGGAAATTATTTCTCATAAAGAAGAAGAGAGGACATTTCCGAAAATGGTTAGTTTTAGCTATCAAGATATTATTACAAAAGATGTGAGAATGATGCTTTGTTCCTAATGTGATGGATCAATGCTTCAAGGAATAAATCTCTCTATGCCCGAATAAAATGATAAAAAGGCATGGAGGGATTTTTTTATGGAATTTAATCAAAATCATATGAATGTTAGTATTATGAAGTCATTAAAAAATGTTCAAAATACATTAGAAGCGGATTTAAATGTTCCGGATACAAAACAAGATGTAGAAAAATTAATTGAGACAAGGGGAGAAGTCCTTTTGTTAGAAACAGAAGCCATGGTGGATAAAGTACATATTGCAGGAGAACTTTTAGTGCGAGTTTTATATGCCATGCAAGGAGGGACTTTATCGTCTTTTCAGCATTCCTTTCCATTTGAAGACGATATTTATATGGAAGGTACTCTTCCAGAGGATACGATTAAAGCAGAAGGTGAGTTAGAGGATTTAAATGTTACGATTATTAACTCGAGAAAGTTGGCAGTAAAGTCTTTATTAGGACTATCCCTTCGCTCAATTGATGTAGATGTCATTGAAGGAGCGGAAGAAGTCAGTGGAGAAGAGGGGGTTCAAGTCCTTAGAAGACCACAAAAAATGACAGGATTGATTGTCAATAAAAAAGATATGGTGCGTCTAAAAGAAGAAGTGACGATTCCAGCCAATAAGCCAAATGTAGCAGAGGTTTTATGGGACAGCGTTTCTCTTAGAAACCCTGAAGTGCGGTTGATGCGGGAAAAAATTGCCTTAAAAGGAGAGCTTTTATTTTTTGTACTCTATAAAGGAGAAGAAGAAAATATTCCTTATCAAAATATGGAATGGGAACTTCCCTTTGAAACGGAGCTTCCTTGTAGAGAATGTGAAAGTGGCATGATTGATAATATTCGATTGAATTTGGGAAACTGTCAAATTGATGTAAAACCAGATGTGGATGGCGAACAAAGAGTGCTTTCTTTAGAATGTAGTCTTGATATGGATATTCGAATTTATGAAGAGCGAGAGATGAATTTTATTGTGGATCTCTATGCACCTATGAAAAAATGGGAATTAATTGAAAATGAATTTTCTTTTGAAAATCTTTTGATTCGAAATAATTCTAGAACAAGATTAAATCGAAGTATTCAAATTCAGGGAAAAGGTGCTGCTCTTATGCAGATCTGTCATGCAGATGGAACGGTGAAAATTGATGAAGCCGAATATACCGATCATGGAATCCAAGTGGAAGGTGTGTTAGCCATTACGATTCTCTACATATCAGGAGATGATCGGTATCCGATCAATAGTTTTGGTACTCTTGTACCGTTTTCTCATTTGATTGAGACTCCTGGGTTACAAAAAGAAGATATTTATGAGTTAAATGGCTGTGTCGAACAGTTAAATGCAATTATGATTGATTCCAATGAAATTGAAATTAAGGCGGAGCTAAGTCTTGATATTATCGCATTTAAAAAGAAAAAAGGAAGAGCCGTTGTTGATGCAAAAGAACTTCCTTTTGACGAGGAGAAATTTGCACAACTACCAGGTATGGTTGTTTATATTGTAAAACAAGGAGATAGCCTGTGGCAGATTGCAAAAAAATATGACACGACTATGGAACATTTAATGGAGATGAATGAATTAGAGTCAGAAGAAGTAAAAGCAGGAGAGCGAATTTTTATTGCAAAAGAAACTCGCGTGCTTTTATAGGAAATTTATAGAAAAATAGCAGATCGTTAGTTGCTTTTTTGAGAAAAAATGTATATAATATAATGTATACAAGATACATAATAAGATACAATCATACAGGGAGCAATCCGACGAATAAGGCGAACTGTAGAAAGGAAAAAAGGAATAAATCGCATATGGATCAAATTCAATTAAAGGCATATGGAAAAATTAATTTAGGTCTTGATGTTATCGGCAAACGACCAAACGGTTATCACGATGTTCGTATGATTATGCAGACGGTTCAGTTATTTGATCGTTTGCAGATGAAGAAAGTGAAAGAAAATCAAATTGAATTGACAACCAATTTGAGTTATGTTCCATGTAATGAACAGAATCTCGTTTATAAAGCTGTTGATTTATTAAAAAAAGAATTTCAAATAGAAGAAGGAGTTTCTATTCAATTAGAAAAACACATTCCAGTTGCAGCGGGAATGGCAGGGGGAAGTAGCGATTGTGCTGCTGCACTTTATGGGATGAACCGTCTTTTTTCGCTTGGACTTTCGCAAAAACAGCTGATGGAATATGGGGTGCAATTAGGGGCAGATGTTCCCTATTGTCTGATGAGAGGAACTGCGCTGTCAGAAGGAATTGGAGAAATTTTAACGAGACTTCCTTCTATGCCAAATTGTTATATTTTAATTGCGAAACCAGCCATTAGTGTTTCCACAAAGTTTGTATATGAAAATTTAAAGTTACAAGAACTTAAGGAAAAACCAGATATTGATGGTATGATTTTGGCATTAAAGCAAAGAGATTTAGAAGGAATTGCAACGAGATTATCCAATGTATTAGAAACAGTGACGATTCCAAATTATCCAGTTATCGATGAAATTAAACAACAGATGTTACAAACAGGAGCTATGAACAGTTTAATGAGTGGTAGCGGGCCAACGGTATTTGGGATTTATAAAGACTTAGAAACAGCAAAAAATGCACTGTTTTTCATAAGACGCTCTAAAGTTGCAAGACAATCTTATTTAGTAGAGCCATTTAACACAGAGGCTTCTTATATGCAAAAGTAAGAAATAGGCATATAACCTTTAGAAAAAAGTGACTTTAAAACTTATGAAAAATAGGGTGTACTATAAAAACTACAATTGAGAAATAAGGGAGTAACGATGAACGATAAATTAAAAGTAAATATTAATGAATATTTACCACTTCGTGATGTGGTATTTAATACACTTCGTCAGGCAATTTTAACAGGAGAATTTACACCAGGAGAGCGATTGATGGAAATCGCTTTGGCAGAACGACTTGGAGTAAGTCGTACCCCTGTTAGAGAAGCCATAAGAAAGTTGGAATTAGAAGGACTCGTTGTTATGATTCCAAGAAAAGGCGCTGAGGTAGCTAGAATTACGGAAAAGGATTTAAGAAATGTATTAGAAGTTCGCTGTGCATTAGAAGAGTTATGTGCATCTTTGGCATGTGAGAGAATTACAGAGGAAGAAAAAGAAGAGCTAAGAATTAAGCTAAAAGAATTTGAAACAGCAGTGGCTAGTAAAAATATCGCAGAAATTGTCGATAAAGATGTAGAGTTCCATGACATCATTTTTAAGACGACAAAAAATGAACGTTTAATACAGATTTTAAATAATTTAAGAGAGCAGATCTATCGTTATCGAATCGAGTATACAAAAGATGAAGACTATCATGGAGTGTTGTTAAAAGAGCACAAAGAAATCTATGATGCTATTGTAAATAATGAAAGAGAAAAAGCGATGAACTGTGTTAAAACGCATATTTATAATCAAGAAATTATTATGATTCGCAATATTCAAGAACAAGAAGTGCAAGTACAGAAAAAAAAATAAATTTTATCTGAAAAAGAGTTGTTGTCAAACTATATTTTGTTTCGCAACAACTCTTTTTTTATTTCATAGGAAATATCTTGTTACATTCATTTGTAAAAGTGCCATTTCCTATGAAATAAAAAAGCACTACGTGCGAACACTTTGTTCTTTACATCAAAGATATTCTTATGATTCTTAGTGAGAAAGTGACTCTAACACCTGTTTCATAGAAGAAAGAACTCCATGAGCGATAACAAGAGAAAGAGGTTCCATATCGTATTCCGTTCTAGCAATCACGATTGCTTTTTCATAAGAAGATTTTGTTTCTTCGGTCTGTACAAAAGGCGTATAGCCATAGGAAAGTAGAATCGTATTCATAAGTAAAAAGGCGATTTCTTCATTGCCTTTTGTAAATGGTTGGATATCTAAAACTCGTTTGTGCATCATAGATGCTAATTCGATTGGATGCAAGGTAGAGACGGAGGAACGGAATTGATCGGCTAAATGGCGCATAATATGATCGAGTTCTTCCTTTGGGGGATGATGATAACCATTCGTTGGTGGTAGATCAATAGAACGATATTCATCAGAGCTTTCTAAGGAGAGAGTATGGTGAAGTTCTTTGATTAACGGTTCAGTAACTGAGAGTTCTTCTTGAAATGATAGAGAAAGCATCCGTTGATTGGCATCCTCGTAGTAAGAAGGAAATCCGGATTGAAGCACTTTTTTATAAAGATCTCGAATCGTTTCTTTTGGATAAGAAAGAAGTAGAGAACGCATTTGATCTAATTGTTGAAATAATGTATTTAATTGAGTCATAAATAAATCCTCCTATTTTTTTGGCAATTATTTAACAAGTTGAAACGGAAAGTTTCGTTGATAAATATATACCATATATAGGTATTAAAAATCAAGCTATATACAGGAAAATAAGGAAAGAGATAAAGAAATAATGAAAATATATTTGGAAAATAATTGGTAACGTTATCTTTGGAATCATTCGTTTCTAAGGGAGGGAATTTGAGAAAAAAAAGACAAACAAAAGACAAAAAATTCACAATATATAGTGGGGTGCGAGTTAAATTGTCAATATGTCGTATGTGGAAAAGTTTTTGGGAGTTTTTTTTGTATTATTTTCCGAAAATATATTTTGCAGTTGCCAGCGAAAAAAATGTTTGCTAAGATTAGGTGGAAAATTTCTGGTAATGAAAAATTTTCAAAAAACAACTAATATGAAAAATTTATAGAAAGAGAAGTTTTAGACACATGAGAAAATTTAAACACATGAGAAAATCTACACAGATGCTGATGTTGTTGATGTTATTATGCGCTGTTGATCAAAGCAGAACACCAGTTATGGCATCTAGTGTGGATAATACGACAATTCAAACAATTAGTACAACACAAGAAGGGGAATCTAATAAAAAGAGTGCTGTAAAAGACTCTATTGAATTAAAGGAAGTTACAAAGGAAACAGTTTATCATATCAAAGAAGATGGTAGCGTAGAAAAAATTTCTATGCTCGACATTACAGATGGAATTCCAGAAGATATGTCAAACTATTATGCAGTCATTGAAATGGAGGATTTACCTAGTTTTTATGCAAAAATTAAGGAGTTCCGTAAAGAAAACAAGAAATTAGTGGCTGTCATTGAGCAAAAAGACTTAGTTCAGTATGCAAAAGATGGAAGTAAGACAACAGGTAGTTATAAATTTGCAATCTCTTATAAAGATAGCAAAGGAGAACATGGAATTGTAAAAGATGCAACAGAATTTTTTAAAGAAGTTGCAGCAAATTTAGGTGGAACATATACACTTACAGAAGATTTAGATGCTTCTAATATCTCTGCAGATCAAGCGGCAATTCTTGGAACATTTACTGGTAAAATTAATGGAAATGGACATAAGATTTTAAATCTTAAAACTCCATTATTCCAGAAAGTAAATGGAGCAACCATTGAAAATCTTGTGATTGAAAATGCTACGATTACTTCATCTGTAAAAGGTATTTTAGCAAATTCAATTGAAAATAAATCAACGATTAACAATACATTTATTGTAAATTCTAGTTTAAAGAATAATACAAACCAGATGGGAGCCTTTGCAGGGGTTCTTAACAACTCTACAATTAAGAACAGTGCGGCCATTAATATTTCCATAAAAGGAAATAATACAATTGGTGGTATGATTGGACAAACCAATTCAGGGTCTGTTATTGAAAATTCTTATGTGACAGGAACGATAGAAGGAACAATATATCACGATTTAGGAGCTAGAATTGGTGGTATTACTGGATGGCATAGTGGTGCAAGTATTGATCACTGCTTTACAAATGTAACAATTAAAGCACCAAGCAAGACTGGAAATGGTGGGTTAATTGGAGGACCAAATGGTGCAAATCCAAAAATTACGTATTCTTTCAGTATTGCAAATGGAAGTACAAATAAAATTGCTGGGTTTAATGTACTTGCTAATGCAAAAGAAGTATATGAATACAAAGATGCAAACGGTACAACAAACATCAATGCAAATAATCAAGATAAAGTAAAAGAAGTATCTGATATTTATACAAAATCTTTCTATACAGATGTCTTAAAATTAGATGAATCTGTTTGGAATTTAGATCTTGTAGATAATGGTAAGTTACCAAGTTTAAAAGCAGATCCACTTCCAAATACATTAGTGGATTATGAAATTCAAGAAAATAAAAACAATATTCCAAATTATAAAGAAGTGCGTAATCAGGAAGCCTATATGGAAGCAAACGAAGTTGCATATGCAAATATAGCAAAACTTATGCCATTTGCAAGTACAGAAGATTGGGTTTCTTATGGAAATAAAGTAGGAACAAGTAGTTCTATTCATTCAAAGAAAATCCAATACGTATTACCACTTGATAAAAATGGAGCATTAGTAACAGGTGTTGAAAAACAAGATAGCGATGTTGTTACAAAAATTCTCCTTGTATATGAAGATGGAGAGAACGAAGGACTTTCTGTACAATATAAAAACTTAGTAGGAGACGTTGTTGCTACTTATGAAACAACAGTTGGAGATTTACAATATCAGTTCCATAACTACGTAGTAGATGTAAATGAAGAGTTAAAACAAGAAGTTTTAACATTGGCAAAGAGTTATGATTATGCAACAGATATTGCAAGTCTTACTTCAGAAACAGAAAGTAGACTTTATACAGATTACTACAAGGAAAATGTAAAATCTGATTTAGATAATATTGTTACAAAATATATACTTTCTCAAGCAAATTATCCAAGTTATTTAGATAATGAAGCAGTACAAAAACAATGGAAAGATAAATTACTTAACGAAACAAATGTAAAGAAATTCTTATACGCTTTTAATTATTATAATAAGTGGTACAATATCAACTTTAATGGAGTAAACTTAAGTGATCTCATCTTCTTTAATGGAGAATTACTCAACCAGAATATGACAAGAGAGAAATTAACAAATCAATTACTCTCAGCAAGTCAAACATTAAGAGGAACTGCATCTACATATGATTTCTATCAACAAGTATTGAAACCATATACAGGCAAAGAAATGATGGAATTTATTGCTGATATGGCGAAACAAGTAGCTGGATATGAAAATCCAAGTGATTGGTTTGTTGCTGAATTTGATGGTATTTTAAAAGAACAACCGATTGTAGGAAAAGAAGATACAATTAATTATCGTATCTGGGATATTTTAAGTAATTTAGCTTCACGTAAGAAGATCGTACTTCCTATGTTAACAGCTCCACAAGAAGATATGTATTTAATTTCTATGCCATCTCAGCTTGTTATCGGAAGTTTGAATCGTTATCCACAATATGTAAATAAAGATGGAAAAGAACGTGAAAAAATGAAACAAGCAATCAATAATTATGCAGAGAGATTGGAACATTTTTATGGGGTATCATCTAACTGGATTAGTAATTCAGAAAAATTACTCAATTCTTTTGTAAATATCCAATATGATACAAGATTCTCTTTCCCAAGCAGTGATAAAGCAGATGCTGGAACACAAAATGCAGGTACTACAAAAGACCCTGTTATGAAGTGGGTATATGAAGCCATTGGTAGTTTTGGAGCAGCGAATGGATCCGCTGCATATGCAAATGGAACAGATGTTTATTGGATTGTAGAGGGAGCATTAGGTGGAGAGTATGCATTCTCTGTATTTAGTCATGAAACAGCTCATAATCAAGATGGAAGATATTTCTATGCAGGTAATGGAAGAAGATCTGGAACTGGTCCAGAAGCCCATGCGGATGGTAATATTGCTCAGCAAATTGGCGATGGAAGTATGGTATTTAATATTTCTACAATTAAAGACATTGCTTCTGATATCACAAACAACTTTAGCTATGAAAGAATTGATACAGCAGAGAAAGTACATAGCTATTACAAAGAAATGTTTGAAACAGGGTATGTTTTAGACTACTTAGAAGGACAAGCATTTTTACAATTAACACCAGAACAACAGTCTAAAATAGCAATACAAGTAAGCGAACAAAAAGATGGAACTTCTTTAAAAGTAACTTACAAAAAATTATCAGCAGAAGATTTTGAAGCAATGAATCTTCAGACTATGGAGGATTTATGGAATAATAAAATTGCTTTAAAAACTGCCGGTACTTTTTCGTCTTCTTCTTATGGAAATTATGGATATGAATCTTTCTATGATGTAAACTGGTATCAGGTACATAATGATGAGGGTTCTCCAGATAGTAGCTCATTTAAGAGATTAGCACAAGAAATGCTCGGTATTGGTGGATATGAAAATGGTTACATGACCTATATTTCAGGAAAGAGCAAAAACGATTTAGATGCTTTAAGAAAAATTACAGGACAAGATGATATTACATGGAAATCTTATAAATTAGGTCGTTATGACGAAGTGAAAGAAAATCTTGATAAGATTCCATACTTTAATGCAGACGAAGTGATTACACAGTTTAAAAAAGCATTTGAACAAGATGCTCAAGAAGGAACTGGAAAACGTAATAATAGTATTTCTGTAAAACGAACACTCTATGGTATTGTAAAACGTGCCACAGATGACTTTAGTAATGGAAGTGTATATGAGACACCAGAAGTAATTGGAGTAGATTCTGCACAACAACTTATCGAACTTGTAAAACAAAACCCAGCTGGATATTACCAGTTAACAACCGATATTGACTTTACAGGAATTTCAGCACAAGATGGTGCTTATATTACATCTCGTTTTATTGGAGTATTAGATGGAAACGGGCATAGCATTACAGGAATGAAATATACATTATTTAACCAAATGCTTTATGCTCAAGTGAAAAACTTAAAAATTGTGAATCCATCTTATGAATCAGAAGCAACTGCTTATTTAGCAAAGAATTCAAAAAATGTAACGATTGATACAGTAACGGTAGATGGATCAGATATGACACTGCCATTTGTAAAGACGAAAACAGGTACTTATTATGAATATGGTACTGTTGGCGCAGAAGTAAGAGATATTGAAATTTATTCTGTTGAAGATTTCTTAGCAATTGGTTCATCAGAAGCTGCTAAGAAGAAAAGTTATAAATTAATGACAGATTTAGATTTTGCAGACGTGAATACTTCCAACTTTGCAATTTCTGGAACATTTACTGGTAAAATCGATGGAAATGGATTTGTAATTTCTAACTTAAACAGTACAATTTTTGAAAAATTACAAAATGCTACGATTACAAACTTAGGAATTTCTGATAGCAGATTAACAAAAGCAAACCAAAAAGGTATGCTTGCAAATAGCATTGATAATTCTGTAATTGAAAAAGTTTATATGAGAAATATTAGTCTTTCTAATGATACAAATCAAGTTGGTGGAGTAGCTGGACTAATTAGCAAGAGTACGGTAAGAGAAGTATCATTAGAAAATATCAATATTAAGTCAAACAATACAATTGGTGGTATTGCAGGTCAGATAGATAATTCTAAGGTAGAAAATTCTCTTGTTACAGGAAGAATTCAAGGAACTATTTATCATAATTTAGGTGCTAGAATTGGTGGTATTACTGGATGGGTTGGAACTGGTACAACATTAGCTAACGTTTATACAAAAGTTCAAATTGTTGCACCACAGGCTGTAGGAAATGGAGGTCTTATTGGAGGACCAAGTAGTGGAAATGTTTCTATTACAAATGCTATTGCTTTAACAACAGGAACAAGTGCAAAACGAATTGCTGGTTGGAATGTATTAAATCAAGCTGACAATGTATACGAATATACTGGTTCTAATAGTGTAACAAATATTACAGATGCAAATAAAGAGAACGTAAAAGTTGCTTCAGAAGAACAAGTGAAAGCAGAAAGTTTTTATACAGAAAATCTTGGTTGGTCAACCGATATTTGGGACTTCTCAAATGTTGAAGCTGGTGAAACACCTCGATTAAGAAGTATGTTAAACGTTTTTGTAGAAGATACAGAAGCACCAGTGATTGCAGGTGTTGACAACGATGGTATTTACACAAGTGCAGTTACTCCAGTGATCACAGATGAACATTTAAAATCAGTTACAATTTTAAAAGACGGTGTTGAATTTATTTATGAAGATGGTATGACTTTAACAGAAGACGGTCAATATGAAATTGTAGCAACAGATAGAAAAAATAATGAAACATCCGTTAAATTTATCATTGATACAGCGGCTCCTACAATTGAAGTAAGTTTAGATTCTCAAGATAAGTTCTGGGAAACTTATAATCTTTCTTTCAAAGATACGTTATCAGGTATTGCAGAAGTAAAATGGGATATCGATAAAAAGCAAGTAGAAGACTTCAATAGACCAACAGCTGTAATCGAAGTAAAAGACGAAAAAGGATTTTCTGAATCAATTACTCTTTATAAAAATAGCACTTATACATTCTATGTAAAAGATAAAGCTGGAAATGAAGATGTTTATGTATTAAATACATCTAATCTTGTGATGTCAGATAAAACTGCACCAGTAATTGCAGGCGTTGAAAATAATGGCGTTTATACAGAGGCAGTTATTCCGGTAATTACAGATGAGAATTTATCATTAGTGACTATTTTAAAAGATGGTTCTAAGATCTCATATGAAGAAGGTATGACTTTAACAGAAGATGGTGAATATACAATTATTGCTATGGATAACGGTAATAATAAAACAACTATTACATTTACCATTAAGACAACAGTAGATAGCACTGAAGAAACAACTGATAAAGAGGAAACATCTAATACAGAGGAAGCAACTAACACGGAGGGAGCATCCGATGTAGAGGAGACACCTAGTGCTGAAGAAACAACTGATAAAGAGGAACCATCTGATGCAGAAGAGACACCTAATACAGAAGTAGATTCCGAATCTCAAGATAATTCTGCTGGTATTACAGAAACAATAGAAGCAAAATAAAAGATTGATGAAAAAGAATTAAAGATAGGATGACTCTTTATGAAAATGAGAAGCTCAATAAGTGGGCTTCTCATTTTTTCTTATTTATTGCTGATACAAACCACTCAGCTTTGTTTCATTTTTAATGAATCTATTGACATAGCTGTATCCCAATGATATAAATGTTCCATCAGTGCTGATATAAATATATGATTGAACTGTGAAGAGGTTAAAAGATTTGTACTATGAAAAAAGTATTGAGAGTTATTGGGAGCCTGTTTTTATTAATTGTTATATTTATTGTTGGATTTCTGATTTGGAACTCTAAGAGACAGCTTGTAAGTAAGAACTATTATAAGGAGATTGAAACTGGCGGAGATATTGAAGCCAAATACCTAGGTGTTGGTCCGTACCGTGATGTTCAATTAAAGGAGATTGCTGTCATGCAAAACTTCAAAAAATATCTGATTTACTACCCTACGGATATAACTAGAATAAATAAAAAATTTCCTCTCATCATTTGTTCTAATGGAACAGGTGTGCCTGCATCTAAATGCAGAGCTTTGTTAAAGAGAATGGCAACATGGGGATTTATTGTAGTAGGAACAGATGAGGAATATTCGTGGAATGGATTTTCTTCTGAGATGTGCCTGAAGCTTATGATTAAGCTTAACGATGCAGAAGTAGTGTTCGATTGGAGTAGTAATCCTTTTTATCAATCTGTAGATTTGGAAAATATAGGTCTTATGGGACATTCACAGGGTGGAGTCGGAGTGATTAATGCAGCAACAGTTGCTAATCATGTGGATTTTTATATGATTTTATATGATAATAACCTAACAGATATGATATTGGATACGATCAAAGATGTGAGTGGTCCCAAAGCAGAAATGGATAATAAAGAAGCATATGGAAAGGCATTTATTGCTTATGGGATTTATGGCTGGCTTATGGAGTGGATGTCTCGTGGAATGAAAGAATCTGAGGAAGAAATCAATGCAATGCTTACGTTTCCAGACAGTCGCCAGATGTGAACATAACATTCCATTAATCGAAAATTGGAAAGTAACATGGGAGATGAAAATTGTTTCTTAAGATAAATAAAAAAGGTACTTCTTTTGAAGTACCTTTTTATTTATATAAGATTTAATAGTATGAATTAGCCGAAGTATCTTTCTAATAAACCTTTGAAAGCTTTTCCGTGACGAGCTTCGTCTCTAGCCATTTCATGAACTGTATCATGGATAGCGTCTAAGTTAGCAGCTTTTGCACGTTTTGCTAAGTCGAATTTACCAGCTGTAGCACCGTTTTCAGCTTCTACACGCATTTCAAGGTTTTTCTTTGTAGAATCTGTTAATACTTCACCAAGTAATTCAGCGAATTTAGCAGCATGTTCTGCTTCTTCGTAAGCAGCTTTTTCCCAGTATAAACCGATTTCTGGATATCCTTCTCTATGAGCAACTCTAGCCATAGCTAAGTACATACCAACTTCTTTACATTCACCTTCATAGTTAGCTCTTAAGTCTTCCATGATATCTTCGCTAGCACCCTGAGCAACACCTACAACGTGTTCTGCAGCCCATGCCATATCAGCTGATTGTTCTTGGAATTTAGAAGCTGGTGCATTACAAACTGGACATTTTTCTGGAGCTGTTTCTCCTTCATGAACATAACCACAAACCATACATACAAATTTTTTCATTTTCATAATCTCCTTTTCTATAAAACTATTATTTTTTACTACTATTATTATTTTAAAACTCATAAACAGTAATGATTACTGTTATTGAGCTTATTTTAGCATTTTAACTTCAGATTGTCAAGAGTTTTAAAAAAAACTTTTTTTGACTTTTTTCATTATCTATTGTTTGGATAGAATGGACTTTCATAAAATTTAATTTCTCTTAAAAGGAATTGTATATTCAATATTTTTATGAAAGCCCATAAAATGCAAATTTAAAACAATTAACTTTCTAACTTTGGATTCTTTAAACATTCTTCGCAAGTTCCGTAGAAGAACGTAGTGTATCTTGAAACTTGACCATGAAAGTTTTGTGATGCCATATCTTTAATGAAATCAATAGAATCCATCTCTAGATCGATCACCTTTCCACATTTCTCACATATAAAGTGATTATGAGGACTGATTCTAGCGTCATATCGATCTACTTTATCGTCGCAGGGAAGTTTGGTAATCTGTCCGAGCTCACAGAGTAGACCGAGATTGCGATATACTGTGCCTAAGCTGATATTTGGCATAATTTCTCTCATATGCATATAAATAATGTCAGCAGATGGATGATCCGTTCTAGATTCTAAAAAAGTTAAAATCGCATCGCGTTGTTTACTCTTTTTTAAAACAGGGCCCATAGGCATTCTCCTTACAACTATTAAATTTAAAAAAATAATATTGATAATGATTACTGTTTTAGTATAAAACGATTTTTTCTGAATGTCAAGCATAATTTTATTTTTTTTTTCATACGATTAGCAGAAGGCAATGTAGGAAGAAAATAAAGAAAGAATATGGCGAAATAGGACAGGGAAGGGAGAAGAAAATTATGTATGAGACAAAGAGTAAAAAAGAGCTGATAAAAGAATATGCAACCGATGAGGAAATCGGAATAACAGAAGCGGAAGCCAAAAGACGATTAAAACGTTATGGAGAAAATGAATTACAGCATAAAGAGCCAAAGAAATGGTACGAGATGTTTTTAGAACAGCTAAATGAACCTTTGATTTTTATTTTATTTATTGCTGGAGCCATTTCTATGTTATTAGGGGAGTTTAGCGATACCGTCATTATTTTAGTTGTTATTTTTGTAAATGCTATTGTTGGGGTAGTGCAGGAAGGAAAGGCGTTAAAAGCATTAGAGGCGCTAAAAAAACTGACAAGCCCTACAGCGATTGTAAAACGAGAAGGAAAGACATATGAAATAGAAGCAAAACAATTAGTGCCAGGGGATATTGTATTGCTAGAAGCAGGGAGACAAGTACCAGCGGATATTCGCCTTTTAGAGTCTAGCAGTTTAAAGGCAGAAGAGTCTGCTTTAACAGGAGAGTCGATTCCTACAAGTAAAGATGCTTCCTTTCTTTCAAAGAAAGAGCTGCCATTAGGCGATCAAAAAAATATGGTTTTTACAACGACAAACATTATTAATGGAAGAGGAGAAGGAGTCGTTGTCGCTACAGGAATGAAAACAGAAATCGGAAAGATCGCCAGTTTATTAAATCAGTCAGAAGATGAGACAACACCACTTCAAAAGAAGCTAGCGGAACTTGGAACATTGTTAAGTGGTGTGGCAGTTTTACTATGTGTTGCTTTATTCTTAATCGCCGTATGGCAAAAAAGACCTATTTTTGATATGCTTCTCACCGCTATATCATTGGCAGTTGCAGCAGTGCCAGAAGGCTTACCAGCCGTTGTTACCATTGTATTAGCCCTTAGTGTATCAAGAATGGTAAAGGTGCAGACCATTGTAAGACGTCTGCCTTCTGTGGAGACATTAGGCGCGGTTAGTGTCGTTTGTTCGGATAAAACAGGGACGTTAACTCAAAATAAAATGACGGTTACCTATGGGTATTTTGATGGAAAAATTTGTCCAATGGATGAAATTTCTAACAACGTTTCTTCGGATTATATAAAAGGATTTGTTCTTTGCAATGATGGAAAAATAGAAGAGGGAAGGAAACTAGGAGATCCAACGGAACTTGCCTTATTAGAGTTTGGGAATCAATTAGGATTTCAAAAAGAAGGCTTAGAATCACAATATCCAAGGATTCATGAAATTCCATTTGATTCCACTCGGAAAATGATGACAACTCTTCATCAAAATGGAATGGGGACGATTAGTTATACAAAGGGTTCTACGGATGAAATTTTAAAACGATGTTCTAAAATAGAGGAAAGAGGACGGACAAGAAGTTTTTCTGTGGCGGATAAAAAAGCCATAGAAACAGCGATGGAGTGGATGTCAAAAAAAGCATTGCGCGTATTAGCTGTAGCAAAAAGAGAAAATGATAAACAGCCGATGGAACAAGAACTGACCTTTTTAGGGCTTGTAGGAATGGTGGATCCAGCAAGGCCAGAGGCAAAAGGAGCTATTGAAACTTTTAAAAACGCTGGAGTTTCCACAGTTATGATTACAGGGGATCATGTGGATACTGCCTTTGCTATTGCAAAAGAACTTGGTATTGCCACTAAAAAAGAGCAATGTATGAGCGGAAGTGAGTTGGATAAAATTTCTGATGAAGAGTTAGAAAAAAGACTTTCAAAACTTCGTGTTTTTGCAAGGGTATCCCCTGCTCATAAAGTAAGAATTGTAAATGGTTTTAAACGAAGAGGGGAAATTGTAGCGATGACAGGAGATGGAGTCAATGATGCCCCTTCTTTAAAAAATGCGGATATTGGGATTGCTATGGGACTTCATGGAACCGATGTGGCGAAAGAAGCAGCAGATTTAATCTTAGCAGATGATAATTTTGCCACCATTGAAAAAGCCATTGAAGAAGGAAGAGGAATTTATGCCAATATTAAGAAGGCGATTTTGTTTTTATTATCTTCAAACTTTGGGGAAATTATTACGATGTTCGTTGCCGTGCTTCTTGGAATGCCATCTCCATTAAAAGCCAGCCATATTCTATGGATCAACTTAATTACCGACTCTTTTCCAGCGTTAGCGTTAGGGGTTGATATTAATGAATATCAGTTGTTGATGGAAAAACCTCCAAGAAAGGCAAAAGAAAGTCTATTTGCCCATGGAGGACTGTTTTGCACGATTTTTTATGGAGCTTTAATTGGAGGGCTTAGTTTATTAGCCTATTTTACAGTACCTTATGTGCAGAGTATGGCAAATGGAACAGGCTTTCATATGGATGCTATGCTAGCACTATTACAACAAGAAGATATTTTAAGACGCTCTCAAACATATGCCTTTACCGTACTTGGAATCTCACAACTCTTTCATGCCATTGGCATGAGAAATACGGAACTTTCTATTTTTCGAATGAAGCACTTACAAAATAAATGGATGATCGGTGCTCTTATTTTTGGAATGGGACTTCAGCTTCTTGTAACAGAAAATCCTTATTTTGTAGCGGTATTTGGCACAGTGCGCCTGACGCTACAAGAATGGGAAATGCTTATTTTCTTATCCATGATGCCATTATTAACTCATGAAATATTAGCACTTCGGTTTGGAGAAGAGCGTAAAAAAGACAGAGAAATTAAGGTCTATGAAGTTGAAAAAAATGAGTGAAAGCGTAAATTTTAGGAAATCTAATGGAAAGTTTTCCTGTATTATGGGGCAAAGAAATATTCAAAAAAGGCAAGGCAGATTAAGAGAAAACCTCCAAGCCATGTAAAATCGAGATTTGACTTTTCTGTTAGCCGATTGCCAAGAGAACTACCGAGTATAACAGCAAAAATTCCAAAGATAAGAGAACAAAAAAGAGTGAGAAATGGATGAAGGGCAGGAGTTCCCGCAGAAAGGCCAGCAATGCCGCTGTCAAGAGACAGTGCAAGCGCAAGAGAAATGGCTTCTTTTGGGGAGAGATCCTGTCCTTGATCGATATTAGCTTTTTCTGGATCCCCATAAATCGTTATAATAAAAGAAATGCTACAAAATTGGAAATGAATCTTTCTTTTTTTGAGTCCTCCTTCATTGATGAGATGGCGAATACGGCTATCAAATAATTTAATAAATCCAATCGTACTTAATAAGAAAAAGCTAATGCCGTTTGCTGTTTCACTGGGAATAACAGAAGTTACACTATGTCCGATCAGCAAAGAAAGGAATAAAATAATGCTACAAAGGCCGCTCATTGTTAAGACAGAAGAAAACGGAATTTTGATTTTTCCCGCTCCATAGGCAAAAGAGGCGGCAAAACTATCTATAGAAAGTGCTAAGGTGAACACTAGAATTTCCATCAATATAGTAAGGAATATCATAAAAAACCACCTAATTATTCTTTCTTTTACTATATTCAAAAAGAGAAAGATGTTGAATCTTAGCTATTATTATATTGACCAGGAGAAGTTTTAAATATTTTTTTAAAAGCTCTTGAAAATGTGGAATAATCTTGAAATCCACAGGAGAAACAAACTTCTGTAGCAGGAATACCTTCTTTTAGGCGAGAGGCTGCTAGCTGAATTCGTTTTCTTGTAATATATTGATGAAGGCTCATGCCTGTCTCTTGGCGAAAAAGATGCATGAGGTAAGATGGGCTTACGTAAAGCTGATTGGCGAGATCAGGAATGGAAAGCGGTTGTTCTAAGTGATCACGAATATATTGAATGAGAGACTGGATTCTTGGATCACTATTATAAGAAGTAATCGCGTTATTTCTAGATAAAAGCTCCCGATTTAATTGCACCATAATCTGAAAGAGGAATGTATCTGCCATAATATCGCTTCCAAAGTCAGAAGACATAAGTTCTTGATGAAGGGCTTTGATATGACTTTGAAAGATCATAAGAGCAGAGTCTTTTAGACGTAATAAATGTAAATTATTTTGGGAGGCGATTTGAAAACAAGCCAGTAATTCCGAACTTTTTTGACTATAAGAGTGCAAAAAAGCAGGATCGACCCATAAAATATATCGCTCATAAGGAAGAGAAAGATCGATGAGTGGTTTATGAATATCATTTTGATGGATGAGTAAAATGTCATAAGGCTGTAATTCATAAGTGCATCCTTCAATGAGGTAAGAGGCTTTTCCTGATATAAATACAACAATCTTTGGAAATTCATGATAATGTTCTTCGATTTCTTTTGTCTGTTGATCTTTTAAATAAAAAAGTTGATAGTTGTTATGCAAATATCCACGTCTTTTTTTCATAAATAAAATCTCCATTTTCATAAAAAGTATTTCTAATATAAAAAACTGGTACAACGCGCACTTTGTTCTCGTCTTGTTTCTATCATATAGCATTTTTTGCAGAGTTTCAAGGTCATATATCTTTATACTATGTAAAAAATATTGGAAAAAATAACTGTATTCAAAAAAAGTAATATCTTACTTTTAGTTGCATTGTTTTTGGAATATAAAGTGATAGAAAAAAGGTGAAAAAAATCTTGCAATATAGAAAAAAGAAAGGTATAGTAATGTCAATATATAGAAAAAGAAATAAAATTTAAGAAAATTATTAGTGTCAGTAGACGCTATGAAATTTCTTAATCTTGAAAGGTAGGGGATTCTTATGTTAAAAATTGAACATTTAACGAAGAGCTATGGAGAGAAAAAGGCGGTGGATGATTTATCGCTACATATTGAAAAAGGAAGAATTTATGGATTTATCGGTCATAATGGTGCAGGAAAGACGACAACATTAAAATCGATTGTAGGAATTTTAAAATTGGAAGAAGGGGAGATCTATGTGGATGGAAAGTCCATTAAACAAGAGCCAATGGCTTGTAAATCGATGATTGCCTATATTCCCGATAATCCCGATCTCTATGAATATTTAACGGGTATTAAGTATTTAAATTTTATTGCCGATGTGTATCAAGTGAGTCAAGAAGATCGAAAAGAGAGAATTAAAAAATATGGAGATCTCTTTGAATTAACAGAATCATTAGGACAGCCAATTAGTTCTTATTCCCATGGAATGAAACAAAAGCTTGCCATTATTTCTGCTTTTATTCATAAGCCAAAGCTAATGATTATGGACGAGCCATTTGTTGGACTTGATCCAAAGGCAACCCATTTGTTAAAAGGATTGATGAGAGAGCTTTGCGATGAGGGAGGTGCTATTTTCTTCTCTACTCATGTGCTAGAAGTGGCGGAAAAACTCTGTGATGACGTTGCTATTATTAAAGCTGGAAAGCTGGTTACGGCAGGAAAGACGGAAGATGTAGTTGGAAATGAATCCCTCGAGGATGTCTTCTTAGAATTGGAGGAATAACGATGCTTGGTACATTAATTAAAATTCGATTACAAGGAATTTTTGTTCGTTCTATGAAGGGAAGCAAAAAGAAAAACGCGGGAATTGGAAAGATGATTTTCATGGGATTGCTATTCCTCTATCTTGCCGTTGTACTTTTTGGCGTGTTTGGTTATTTATTTTCTTCGATTTTAAAGCCTTTTATTGCGATTCAATATGAATGGCTTTATTTTGCGCTAATGGCGATTATGGTTATTATGTTCTGTTTTTTTGGAAGCGTATTTATGACTCAACAAGAAATCTATGGAGCAAAAGACAACGATATGCTTTTATCTATGCCGATTTTACCAAGAGATATTTTGCTCAGCAGAATTTTTGTAATTCTTATTCTTAATTATATATACGAGTTCATTGTTGGACTTCCTTGTATTTTTATATATTTTAAGGATACGGCATTTGATCCTGTAAAACTACTGTTTTTCGTAGTCATTATGCTTACATTGCCCCTTTTTGTATTGGCTTTATCCTGTGTCTTTGGTTGGGGTATGGCGATGATTATGAGACGAATGAAGCATAAAACATGGTTTACCCTTTTATTATCTCTAGGATTTTTAGGAGCGTATTTCTATGTGATTACGGAATTTCAAAAGTATTTAAATTTATTAATTATGCATGGAAAGTCTCTTGGAGATGGAATTCGAAAGACACTATTTCCAATTTATCATTTAGCCATGGCAATGAGCGAAAAAAGCGTTGTTAGTTTACTTATTTATCTTCTTTGTGCCATAATACCGTTTGCAATCGTGATCTTTTTACTTTCCAAAAACTTTGTTGGAATTACCACAAGCAAAGCCCATGTAAAGAAAGTAAAATTAAAAGAATCCGATATTCAATTCAACAGTTTAAAAGTGGCGTTATTAAAGAGAGAATGGAATCATTTTGCATCTAGCCCATCGGTTATTTTAAATACATCATTAGGAATTGTGTTTACGATTGTTATGGCAGTGGCTCTTTTAATAAAAGGAGAAGATTTGCTTTTTATGTTAGGAAGTATTCCAAAAGAAGCAAAAGGAATGATAGAAGGGTTTAAAATGCCAATTCTTTGTCTTGCAGTCATAGCTTTAAATTCTCTTGATACCATCAGTGCCTCTACGATTTCCTTAGAAGGAAATCGGCTATGGATTTTAAAAACATTGCCTGTAAAGACAGAAGACATTTTAAAGACAAAACTTATTTTTTATCTTATTTTATGTTTGCCAACTTCTATTTTATGTTCTGTTATTGGAAGTATTTTACTGTCTTTTTCCATTGAGGATGCCATTGTTGCTGTAATAGCACCGGTATGTTTCCTTGTTTTTCAAGGGTTAGCGGGACTATTATTGAACTTATGGAAACCGAAATTTGATTGGGTCAATGAAACGGTTGTTGTAAAACAGAGTATGTCGGTTATGATTATGATGTTTGGATTTATGGCACTTGTGATGGGGATTGTTATTTTATATGTAGGCGTTTGTATGAATTTTATGTCACCTACTGTTTACACTTATATTTGGACAGCGGTATTAGCCGTTGGCAGTGTTATTCTTTATTATTGTTTAAAGACATGGGGAACAAGACGATTTGAATCACTTTAATTATCGGTAAGAAAAATGAGGAGGAAGACTATGAAAGATGTTATCATTCGGGAAGCGATGCCAGAAGATGCAGAAAAACTCATTGATTATTTAAATGAAATTGGAGGGGAATCCAATCATCTATTACATGGAGCCAATGAATTTCAAATAACAGTGGAAAAAGAAAGAGAATTTATTACCCGAATAAAAAATACAAAAAATGAATGTATGCTCGTTGGTGTTTGTGATGGAGAAATTGTATCCGTTGCATCCTTATCAGGATATGCTAAAAAAAGAGTGGCTCATAGAGGGAGTCTAGGCGTATCGGTTCGAAAGTCCTATTGGAATCAAGGAATCGGAACTAAAATGATAGAACGATTGATTGCATTTGCAAAAAGCGCATCCATCTGTGTTATTGAGCTAGAAGTAAAAGAAGATAATGAAAATGCCATTGCCTTATATGAAAAAATGGGATTTGAAAAAATTGGACGATATAAAAAATATTTTTGTATCGAAGGAACGTATTATGATGCTTACTTAATGAATCTATATTTGGATTGATAAGAATGACATATGGAAAATGAAAAACAACAAGAGATTTTAAACGATCTCTTGTTGTTTTTTATTTGATAGGAAACACATTGCTGCATTAATGTATGAAAGAGTTGGTTTCCTATGAAATAAAAAAGCACTACTTATTTCCTATATTGGATGGCACCAACCATTCCAGAATAATTATGACAAAATTGTCATAATAAAGTCACCCAATTGCAAGATTTCACTGTTAAGATAATAGTAAGTCAAGAAATAGGAGGAAGTTATGAATATTTTAAAAGTACAAAATGTATCAAAAACCTATGGAAAAGGGGAGCAACAAGTTCAAGCATTAAAAAATATTTCTTTTGAGGTGGAACAAGGAGAGTTTGTTGCCATTGTAGGGACATCAGGCTCTGGAAAATCAACACTTTTACACATATTAGGTGGTGTGGATCGACCAGATCAGGGAAGTGTTATTATTGAAGATACGGATATTTTTGGACTGAATAATAGCAAGCTGGCAGTATTTCGAAGAAGACAAATCGGCATTATTTATCAATTTTATAACTTAATTCCTGTATTAAATGTAGAGGAAAATATGACATTACCGATTGATCTTGATCAACAAAAAGTGGATCAAGAATATTTGGAACAATTGATAAAAATGCTTGGATTAGAAGGAAGAAGGAATCATTTGCCAAGTGAGTTATCGGGGGGACAACAACAAAGAGTATCCATCGGAAGAGCCATATTAGCGCATCCAGCCTTATTATTAGCCGACGAACCAACTGGAAATTTGGATTCCAAAAATCGGGATGAAGTGATGCAGATTTTAAAAAGGGCAAATAAAGAATACCATCAAACATTGATTTTAATTACCCATGATGAGAGCATTGCTCTTCAAGCGGATCGAATTATTACGATGGCAGATGGAGAAATTATTAGCGATGAGAAAATCCGCAGATAGCAGGTAGACAGTAGAGCAAGGAAAGAACTTACAAAAAAGGTGAGAAAAAAGAAAAAGAGGAAAGATTCAATGAATGTCATTTATAAAATAACATTAAAAAATTTATTGCAACATAAAGGCAGAACCTTGTTAGGGCTAATTGGGATTATTGTAGCAATTGCTGCCTTTACGGGAGTGTCTACTCTTGGATCATCCACAAAAGATATGATGATTCGTCAAGAAAAGAAATTGTATTTGGACTGGCATATTGGAATTCGAAATATGTCAAAAGAAGAACAAAAGGAATTTGAACAATTAAGTGGCTTAACAGAGCTTGATTATTATAAAAGTTATGGATATGCAAAGATTCCCCATGCAGAAGGCAAAATGCCCTATGTTTATTTAGAAGGGCTACAAGATCGAGAGTTAAGTGAGTTAGAACAACGATTAAAATCTGGACGATTGCCACAAAATGAAAATGAAATTGTCGTTTCGGATGCTCTGCTAAATTCCATAAAAGATCCTTGGCAAATAGGGGATAGGATTTCTCTTTCTATTGGACAGAGAGTAAAAACAAAAGAACAAAAAGAGTGGGAAAAAGACAACATATATGTTGGTAATATGGAAGTATATGGTGATTGGTATCAAAAAGCAAATGCTTGGGATTGGAGTCCTTATTTTGAAGGGGAAACATTAAAAGATTTGCATAAGAAAACCTTTACGATTGTCGGTGTCATTTCAGAGTTTGGCTCAGAACAACGGAATGGATATAGTCCTCTTGGTTATGATACTTTTACAAAATGGGAGCCACAAAATAAAAATCAATGGGAACAAGGAATATCCGTTCGTGCTAAATTTAAAAACAAAAAATCTTTTTTTAAAACAGTGGATTTATTAAAGGATAAGAAAAATACAACTAGTTTAAAGGAAAAAGTTTTTTATAATTCGAATCTTTTAAGTACGTCTTATCGATCATTATGGGATCGTCTCTTATTAGGCGATAATGTATTTTCTTATTTTAATGAGGGTGGATGGGATGATTATTCAAACTATCTTCAGTTGATACAATTGATGAAAATCGGTCTTTATCTTGTTATTATGATCAGTGCTATTTTATTTATTTACAATATTTTTGCAATCTCCTTAGCGGAAAGAAGAAAATATTTAGGAATTATTGCAAGTATTGGAGCTACCGAACGGCAAAAGAGAAGTTCTATGTATTTTGAGAGCTTTTTTATGATGATCATAGCGTTGCCTATTGGTATTTTATCAGGGGTACTGGGAATTAAGGCGGTTGTCTATATAATTAAAGATTGGGTACAAGATATTTTTAATGTGAGTGTTCCTTTTCGTATGGTTATTTCATGGGAAGCGGTCATTGGAATTGTTTTGTTAACGATTGTTTCCATTTATTTATCCGCCTTTTTGACATTGAAAAAGGCAGGAAAAATTACGCCAATTGAAGCCATTCGTAGAACAAAAGAATATAAAATAAAGCGACAAAGAAAAGGAAAAGGAGCGGTTGCAAAACATCTCTTTGGAATGGAAGGGAAATTAGCCGTAAAAAATGGAGCGAGAAATAAGGGGACAAAGACCGTTATTTTTTCTATGGTCGTTACCTTGCTCTTATTTATTGGAATTTCCACGTATATGAAATATACGAAAGAATCAACGGATAATTATGGTGAGTCCAATTATGATATTATGATTCATAACTTGGACATAGAACGAGGAAATAAAGTGATGCCAAAACTCAATCAAATGGAGTCTATTCAAGAGGCAACGCAGGTCATTGCACAGACGTTTTGGTTTACGAAAACAGAAAAAGACGATCTTGTTGGTACTATCATTTCCTTTGATGAAGAGTATGAAAAAAGTTACTGGAAACAAGTAACAGGGCAAGAGGTGGAGAATATTCAATGGAAGAAAGGAGATCCGATTCCTGCTATTGTAATTCCAACTTATAATGTCTATATGGATGACAATGTGTACAAAGATTGGGAAATTGGAAAGCAATACGAGATCCGTTTAGAGTCAAAGACTGGAGACGGCTATCGACAAAAGACAGTGGAATTGGTTGGTATCAGTGGTGTTGCTCCAAAAGGATGGTATCAAAAGAAAGATGGAGTTATTTTAAAAAATGATACTGTTGGAAATGAGAATTTAATTTTAATTCCTCGTAGCATTGCAAATCAGATAACACAGAAGGTAAAAGAAGGAGAGCATAGCGAATGGTATAATGATATTTATATTTCTGCCAATGGCGATGTGGAACAGACGAAAAAAGAGATTCAGACATTGTCATGGAGCTTTCTTTCTGGAGAAGTAAAACCTATGACGGACAGCAATTATAGGGATCATGAAGAAAAGATGAAAAATGTTCAGATGATTTTATTTTCTGGATATATTGTGTTAGTTACGATTATTTGTGCTTTAAATATTATGAATTTAATGAATAATAAAATGGAAGTGAGAAGAAGGGAGATGGCAATGCTTTCTTCTATCGGTATGACACAAAACGGGATTTCAAAAATGCTTTTCATAGAAAGTATGCTCTATAGCGTAAAATCCATTCTCATTAGTATTCCTTTTATTGTTGTAATTCAATTGTTTATGTTTCGTGCATTCAGCGATGGTGGAAGATGGATCAATGGACACTATGAACAGGCAAGCCCTCTGATTCCATGGGTTAGTATGATTCTTGGATGTATTGGTTTAGTCCTTGTTAGCGCTGGTAGTTTCCTATATGCTTATTCCAAAATTAAAGATGATAATATGATAGAACAATTAAAAGTAGATTCATAAAAATTGGACTCTTTTCAAGTATTATAATTTGTGCTAGAATAAAAAAATAATAGAGAGAACGGAAGAAAACAGGAAATAAGTTGTGTGTTGCAGTTTATTTCCTGTTTTTCTGCAAAGAAAAGAAAATGAAAAGGTCTTTCTCTTAGGAAGTTAGAATAAAAAGATAAGGGAAAAGAAGTATGATAAATAAAAGGAGAAAGTATGATTCGAGTATTCGTAAAATTTTTTATTAAAGATTATGAGAATATCCACGATGCCAGTGTGCGCCAAGCCTATGGAATGTTAGGTGGAGGGCTTGGAATCGCTTGCAATCTGATTCTATTTCTAGCCAAGTTAATTGCGGGTATTATGACGGGAGCTATTTCCATTATGGCAGATGCCTTTAACAATTTATCAGATGCAGGAAGTTCTATTGTAACGCTGATTGGATTTAAGTTAGCAGGGAAACCAGCCGATAAAGAACACCCATTTGGACACGGGCGTATGGAATATTTAGCAGGACTTTTTATTTCCGCAGCGATTATGCTTGTTGGATGGCAACTTGGAACTTCTTCCATTGATAAAATTTTGCATCCAGAAGAAGTAACTTATCGTATGTTATCCATTATCATTCTAATCGGATCTGTGCTTGTAAAGTTTTGGATGGCGTCTTACAATCGATATTTGGGAAATAAAATTCAATCCGCCACCATGAAGGCGACGGCTATGGACAGTTTAAGTGATTGTATTGCTACGACAGCAGTATTGCTCAGTATTGCCATTGGCTATTTTACAGATTTACAAGTCGATGGAATTGCAGGACTTATTGTTTCTATCTTTATTTTTATAGCAGGAATTAATGCGATGAAGGATACGGTACAGCCTCTGTTAGGGCAGGCTCCAGATGCTGAGTTTGTAAAAGGGATTGAGCGAGTTGTTATGTCTCACAGTGCGATTGTTGGAATTCATGATATGATGGTTCATGACTATGGTCCGGGAAGAGTGATGGTATCTCTTCATGCGGAAATTCCAGTAGAAATGGATTTTATGGAAGCTCATGATATTATTGATGATATTGAAATGGATATAAAAAATGAATTTCAATGTGATATTACGATTCATATGGATCCCGTTGTATTAGAGGACGAGAAAACCAATCAAATGAGAGAGAGAGTAAAAGGAATTGTAGAAAGCGTAGAAAATGATTTGACAATGCATGATTTCCGCATGACAACAGGACCACTCCGTACGAATTTAATCTTTGATGTGGTCGTTCCATATGATAGTAAAAAGACGGATAAAGAAATTAAAGAAGAGATTACAGAACAAGTGTCGCAGATAGGAGAAAATTATTATGCGAGAGTACAAATTGATAAAGGATAAAGGATTTGAAAAAGTACAAGAGTTTTTCTTGTACTTTTTTTATTTATGTGAAGGCAATGAGTCAAATAGAAATGTTTGTATTTAGTTGTATTTATTCCAATAAAATAGAAAGTTAAATTACAAAAAAAGACAGGAAAAAGAATAAAATGATATGAAGTGGATAAAACAGATAGAAAAAATATTTTATTTTTTGCCCCTGCTCATGATTATACAATAATAGTAATGGAAGAGAAAAAATCATAATCCATTGATATTGGGTTGTAAAGATATTACCACCAGTAGCCGTAATATCGATACCTACAATTACTGATAGAAAATACTCGAGTCCAGAAGATATCTCATATCCGAACAAAGGAATATGAGCTCGTATTTTCCATAACAGTATAGGGATTATATTACTAGCATTTAAGAAGGTAACTACCAAAATAAATAGTATGTATGTTACAGTCATATGCAAATTTTTTTCATAGAATAAGTAAAATAAGACTCCGAGTGTAACAAAGAGAAATCCTCCTTCTAAAGTTAAAATACTTCCTAATAATGCAGGAATAAAATAAAAATATATATTTTCAGTATTTGCATTACTCGTTGCAGCTAAATATCCACATAATGTACAAGCGAATATTTGATAGATGATAAAGATGGATAGATATATTTTTTTCTTATGTAAATCTTTATGCCCGATATCTAAAATTGAGATAAGTAATGCGGTAATAAATAGAGTCCTAAAAAAATTTAAATCCACATGGGAAAATGTTTGAAAAATGGCCATTATAACACTCATTGAATAGAGTCTAAATAGATATCTTTTTTTTGAGCTCGTATATTTTATACTATTTACAACGCAAAATAGAAAAATAGGTGCAGAAATTCTTCCGATCCAATGAAAAATTAATGTAATATAAGTGGCATTTGGAAAAAAGTAAGCAATGTGGTCTAATATCATAGTGATAGTTGCTATGATTTTAAGTTGAAATAAGTTCATTTCGTTCCTCCGCGATTTTTTGTGTATTTAGCTTATTAAAATAATAGTGATACATTGTGCTAATACAAATTAACAAAATATATAAAAAGTACAGAAAATTTTTTATCAAATATACTGTAAAAAATTAATTGTTTGTTTTTTACTATTTCAACTGTAGAATAAAATAGAGAATTGAATGATAAACAAAGGGGTATCCAAATATTTTAGTAATAAGCCTTGAGCAAAGATGATGAAGCTTTTTTATTAGATACTCGATATGAAACTGGTCATTCAATTGAGAAAAAATATTTTTTATTCCCCTTATTTTTGTTATCAATTATATAATATATACATATTCATTGCAATAGTAACAAGGGTTTTTCTGTCTGTTTCTTGATTATATATAAAATATCGGATATTAGTATAAAATTTTCCTAAAAAGTCATAGACATTACACTATAATTTTATTAACACGTTGTACTAATACAAATTAAAAATGTTTATATTTATAAAGATGCTTGAGTAAACTTACAAACTGGTAAAAGAAAGTCATTTACAATGTCATAGGAAGCTAATTCTATTGGAGTTCCTGAATTAAGAAGGTACAATGCATATATAGTCACTATTCACAGTGAAATAGCTTATATGTAATAAGTGTAGTGTGACAGTCCCTTAGTAATTCCATAACTTATAAAAGAGTCGAGTATCTTCGATGAAAATGAAGAGGACTATATAGATTGATAAACGAAGATGCATAATGTTTTTTATAAAAAATACCAAACATTTTATGAGGCAATTCTTGTAATTTCATCGTAAAGGCTAATAGTTTTTTTATTTGAATTAACTAGAACAACGTGTAACAGTATGTGAATTTTATAAAAAATAAAGGAGAAGATTTTATGAGAAGATTCAAAAAAAATTTTGTGATTTCAGCAATTGCACTTACAATGTTTTTAGGAACACCAATTTTAAATAGTACAGCCGTAAAAGCAGCAGATATAAGTGGATTAGAGGTTGCTGAGCAAATGAATATAGGCGTGTCGTTTGAAGATGAAATTCAAAGATCTGTTGCAAGACCTACAGAGGTATGGAATATTGCAACAAAGGGACAATATGATTTTGCTGGTAGTGCAAATTATCAAGCATTATATACCAATTATAAGTTTAAAGGAAAGACAAGTTATAAGGTTTATATCAAAAATACTGGTAATAGTGCAATTACAGTAAAGGCAAAACGTCTTACTAAGACATATGCTACAACTAAAATTAGTGCTGGTAAAACAGGTTCATTTGAATTTTCTAATATTCAAAGTGATACTGAATTTTACATAGTTTTTGAATCAAATGATAGTTATTCCTTTGAGGGATATATTAAATAATTTGAGTTATAGCTGTTATTTTAATGATTAAAAAATTCTAAAGTGGAACCTGCTAAAAATTTATTTTATTAACATGATAGTTATCAAAGAAAGATTAATATAAAATATAAAAAACGTGTTCTTTTTCTGAACACGTTTTTTTATATTTTATTTTGATTTTTATAAAAAGTGAAAATATGAGATTGACAAAAAAAGGAACCTATTGTATTATTGTATTAACAACTTAGTACAAAAATACAATTAAAATAAAAAGAAACAAAGAAAGGAGTTTTGTTATGGCATGGGAGATTAAAGCTGATAGGCCTGTCTACGCGCAGTTAATAGAACAGATTCAGCAGAAGATTATTTGTGGGGAATATCCGCTAGGAAGCCGACTTCCATCAGTAAGGGATATGGCGGCAGAAGCGGCAGTCAATCCAAATACAATGCAAAAAGCGTTGGCAGAGTTAGAGCGAACAGGACTTTTATATTCACAAAGAACAAGTGGACGATTTATTACTGAGGACAAGGAGTTGATGATGATGATGAGAGAATCTATCGCGAAAGAACAGATAAAACAATTTGTAGATCAAATGCAAAGACTTGGTTTTAGTTTAGAAGAAATTTGTGATATGGTGAAAAAAGTGGAGAAGGAGATGGAGTCATGAACTTATTAGAATGTAAAAATTTAAGCAAATACTATTCTGGGAAATGTGCTCTTGATCGTATCGATTTAACGATTGAAAGTGGAAAGATTGTTGGTCTCTTAGGACCAAACGGAAGCGGAAAAAGCACTTTGATTAAAATGATCAGTGGGTTATTAAAACCATCCGATGGGAAATTGAAAGTAGCGGGAAAAGACGTTGGAGTGGAAACAAAAAAAATCGTTTCCTATCTACCCGATCACGATTATTTAAATGACTGGATGAAAGTAGAAGATATTATTACGATGTTTGAAGAGTTTTATGATGACTTTGATCGAAAAAGAGCGGTAGATATGATTACAAAGCTGAATATTGATACAAAGCAACAGCTGAAAAACCTTTCAAAAGGAACAAAGGAAAAGGTACAATTAATTCTTGTAATGAGCCGTCATGCCAACTTATATTTATTAGATGAACCAATTGGTGG
>DVIZ01000170.1 GCA_018710905.1 Candidatus Scybalomonas excrementigallinarum
AAGCAGGTAGTAAAACAGCAACTCCAAGACCAACTACTACTGCAAATATAATAAGTAAACAACCTCCGAAAATCTTAGAACCATTATTCATAACATAATCTCCTTTTCTAAAGTGTAGTACAAGTATAACACAATAATATATTACTTGTCAACATTTGATTTTAATCTTATGATCTTACCACCAATACTTGCTGCTAAATCTCTAGCATCAAAGTAATTATCAAATGTTGTAGCATCTTCTATATCTTTTACTGTGTCAAATCTATCTAAAAAGTTTCTTGATTTAAAATATTCTTCTCCAATTTCTATAACATAATAAACTTTTTTCATTATAATTATCTCCTTTTATTAAAACTACTTTTTATTTTTAGTAATTTTCCTAAATATTTCTTTATCTTTTTTCTGAATGTCTTCATAAATTTCATCACCATACTGTTTTCTAATAAAAAATCCTAAATGATAATCAAATTTATTGTTTCCTGAAATTATATCTTCAGTTAAACAGTCTCGATAAAGATGTATAATACTATTCATTATCTCTAACTTTCGTTTGTCTGTCATATTATATTATCTCCTTTTCATATATAAAATCCACATTTTATAGTAGTTTTTTTGACTACTTTGACACAGAATCAATTCTAAGGTATCTATCAAAGCCATATTCAAGCGTAAACGTTTTTTAGGTGTTATATATCCTAAAAATTTTTTAATGGCTTTCTACGGCTCTATATCGCTGGCGTTTTTTTCTGACCTCTAATTTTCCTCCTTTATTAGTATAAATATAGTATAACATACAAGAAAAGACCCGTCAAGGGGTCTTTATGAAATTTATTCAAATATAAAATCTTCATCTTGCATAGTAACAACTGTGGCTTTTTTATAGGAGTCGCCCTTAACACTAAAGAAATCATGTGTCTTTCTTCCTGTGTTTAATCCATTTAGGACAATAGGGTTAACATCATCATGCTCAAATATTCCTTCATATCCTAAATTATTTAATCCCTTGTTGGCATTGTACTTCACAAAGTCGATAACCTCAATTGCTAAACCAACTTGATCATATAGATATCTTGTGTACCCTATTTCATTATCTAGCAATTCTGAGAATAAATCAAGAGAAAACTTTTCTAATGACTCTTGCTCTTCTTTTGTTAAACCTTGTACAATCTCTTGATAATTTAGTCCTACATATACTCCATGAATGGACTCATCTCTAATGATAAGATTAATAATCTCACCACTGCCTACTAACTTGCCTTGACCTGCCATATATAAAGGATAGAAGAATCCTGAATAGAATAAAAACGATTCTAATGCAACTGATGCAGCCATAGCCTGAGCTAAAGTGTAAGGGTCTTTAATATTATCGTAGTAATATTTGATTAATTCCCCTTTTTTCTGTAAGTGTTTATTATCTTTTATCCACTCAAATAGATTATTAATTCGTTCTGATGTTTCTAAAGTATTAAAAATTGAAGAGTAGGAACGAGCATGTACTGCGTTCTCCATTCCTCCCATAAATGAAAAGACTGCTTTCTTTTGATGAGAATCAACATGTTCTGCAATCTTATTCATTCCAACATCACCCTGAATAGTATCTAACAATGTAAGACCTGCAAGAACTTTTGAGTAAGTGTCTTGCTCATCTTTAGTTAGCTTCTTCCAAGTTAAAGAGTCATTGGTTAAGGATATTTCTTCACTTAACCAGAATTGCTTTAAGTTTTGTAAAATAAACATTTCTGAATAACTATCATCTTTTTGATTCCAATTACCTGCTGTTAAAGTCATAAACTGTTTTCTCCTTTTTCTTTTTATACTGCACATGATAAACATTCTGCTTGGCTTTGGTCTTTTTGACGAGTGTAATACAAAGTCTTAATTCCTTTGTGATGTGCGTATAAATAAATACGTGATAATTTTCTTGTATCTACATCATCTTTTACAAATAATGTAACACTAATTCCTTGATGCACATGTTTTTGGATTGTTGCAATTAAATCTACAACCTTAAACATATCCATATCATATGCTTCTTTGTATAAGAACCATGTTTTCGGTCCTAACTCTGGCATAGGGTAGAATGTTCTACTGTCTCCATATGTTCTTTCTTCTACTTTATCAGTGATAGGCATTACTGAAGCTGTTGCTGATTGCACATAAGAAATACTTCCCGTCTTGATATTCGACTAGGCGCGTTACTTCCTAGCCCGTTCTCTGATGAACTGCTTACACTTTCGTGCAAGAATAGACTATATCATCGCCCACTTATATGGACGGCTCTCCACTTCCACTCACTTGAGTGTACTCCCTGCAAAAGGATAGTCGTTGAACTTTCATTTTATATAATTACTTTCTATCAAAAATTTTTGTTTGCTTATTTTTTCAATTTTTTCATTTTTGTTATTATAACCACGCTTTATATAGAGTTGACAAATAGAATATCCTTTCCCTGTTTGTTCGGACATTTCTTTTACATTGCTATAGATAATTCCTGTGTCTATGTTCATGATAGGATTTAAGATGTGGAAATTTTTTGCTAGTGACATTTTATAACCTGTCTCTTCTTTCCCTTCTAATTTGAACTCTATAAAATCATAAAGTTTTTTATTATCTTTGATTAATTTATTTACTCTATTCCTATCTATCTTTAGCATCTCAGAACATTTAATAACAGTAGGGTATACACAAATCAATTCACTATCTATATACAATGAGACTGTTGTAGACGCTGCACTTATTGACCATCCGCCATCATATGCGTGTTTAGTGTTTTCAGATACTGTAACCCATTCTAAATTTTTATAATTATTATCATCTTTTATATTGTTTATATGGTTCACTACTGGCTTATTATGAGGATTAGGAACCCAACATTCTGCAACTAATCTGTGCGCTCTTATAGTAGTTTCAAAACCTTTAATATCATCTATAACATTTGTAATTAAATATCCATCTTTGTCTTTTCTAAGTTTTTTTAACGCTATAGAACCTCGTCTATTACTATATATGTTTCCTTTTTTGTCTGAAAAATAACCTTTATATCTTTTTGATTCTCGTAATTCCATTTCACACCATCTCCTGTACTGATAGTGTAATTATATAAAATGCTTAGCTGCTGATTAACATATGATTAACACTTAGTCTCCCAGCAATTCAAAGAGCTTAACATTGTTAGTTCTCTAACAACGCCCTATTTTAATAAGGTGCGATGGCACTTAGATAAGAGTGATACATACCATCTTGCTTAACTTTTTCTGATAATTTAATCCAATCTTCTTCTTTTGGAATATGAATACCTTCAAATAATGCTTTTACTTTTTCACTTTTAACTTCAAAGTTTTCTTCTCTGTAGCGTTCAAAGTATTT
>DVIZ01000171.1 GCA_018710905.1 Candidatus Scybalomonas excrementigallinarum
CTAATCCACAGTGCCTAAAGACAGTATACACTTACTTAAGAAAAAAGTAAGGATCTAATATTAATTTAACATACGAGGAAATTCCTCGCAAAGCGAGTTATCCTATAACATAAAAAAGCACTACGTGCGAACGATGCGCAGGTCGCAATGGGGAAAATTTTACTTCGTAAACTGCGACCGCGCGGCAAAGTGTACGTTGTTCAAAGTGACCGAAAGTCGCGAAGAGTGTTAGACGCACACTTTGTTCTTCAGAATAAAGTAATCGTATAAGCGAAGCAAAAATCTTCGAACATAAAAAATGTGAAGAATGTATGAAGCAGTTGAATTTTTTTACATTGTGAGATACAATGAGACTATGTCAGTTAAAAGTATTCCTTTTTTAATAGGAAAAAGCAGTCCAAATTAGAAGAAAAATAATTTATTTAAGAAAGGATATAACAATGATAAAGAAATTTTTAGTGACAGTTGGATTAATAACCGGAATGGTTGGTGTATTAGCAGGATGTGGAGGTGTGACTGGGCAGTCCACAACGTCAGAGAAAACGGTCGATCAGTTAGCAATGCCCAAAAAGGAAGAAACTATTGCTACTATCTCTGTAAAAAATTATGGAGATATTAAGGTTAGGTTTTTTGAAGAACAGGCACCAAAAGCCGTTGAAAATTTTGTAACTCATGCAAAAGAAGGCTACTATGATGGCGTTACGTTTCATCGAGTGATCAACGATTTTATGATTCAAGGCGGTGATCCAGAAGGTACTGGTATGGGCGGAGAAAGCATTTGGGGAACTGCTTTTGAAGATGAATTTAGCGAGGACTTACTTCCAATTCGCGGTGCTTTATGTATGGCAAATGCAGGAGCGAATACGAATGGAAGTCAATTTTTTATTGTACAGGCAAAGACGGTAGAGGATGGTATGTTTTCTTCCAATATTTCTTATACAGAGGAACAAATAAAGAAGTTTAAAGAAAATGGAGGAACTCCTTGGTTAAAAGGACAGCATACTGTTTTTGGACAAGTGTATGAGGGAATGGACGTTGTGGATGAAATTGCACAAACAAGTGTTGATGAGTCCGATGCGCCAAAAGAGCCTGTTGTTATTGATCATATTACGATAGAACAATATGAAGGATAATCGTACTTAGAGACATCATAGCATTTCGATGAGAGGGGGGCTACTATGATGACAATTGAATTGGATCATCAGAAAAAAATACCATTTTATGAGCAAATTTATAAATATGTTCGAAATGAGATAAAAAATGGTAGTTTGAAGAAAAATGAGAAGTTACCTTCTAGTAGAAAGTTAGCGTCTCATTTAGAAATTAGTCGAAATACAGTGGATATGGCTTATGCACAGCTTGTATCCGAAGGATATATTGCTGCCATTCCAAAAAGAGGATATTTTGTCTGTGAGTTAGAAGAAGCCTTGCCAAGACAACCGTTAGAGGATGATTGGATAGAAGAGGAAGACGAGGAAAGGAATCAATATGCCATCGATTTTTCTCCCAATGGTGTAGATATGGATAATTTTCCATATAATCAATGGAGAAAATTAATGAAGGAAGTGATGATTACCGATAATAGCGAGTTGTTTCAATCAGGCGATCCACAAGGGGATCGAGAGTTTCGAAACGTGTTGCGCCTTTATCTTCATCAGTCAAGAGGAGTCAATTGTCAAGAGAATCAAATTATTATCGGGGCAGGCATGGATTATTTATTGCTACTGCTCGGAATGTTATTAGGCAATGAGAATAAAATTGCATTTGAAAATGCAGTTTATCCACAGGCTTATAAAGTATTTCAAAGCCTTGGGTTCCAAAGTGAGAGAATTCCTTTGGATGGACAAGGCATGGTTGTGGAAGACCTAGAGCGATCATTATGTAGTGTTGCTTATGTGACACCTTCTCATCAATATCCGACAGGAATTGTTATGCCAATTAACCGTCGCTTGAAATTATTGGCATGGGCAAATCAGCAAGAAGGGCGTTATATTATTGAAGATGATTATGATAGTGAATTTCGTTATCAAGGGCGTCCGATTCCAGCATTACAAGGAAACGATAGGAAAGGAAATGTGATTTACCTTGGAACTTTTTCAAAAGGGATTGCACCAGCTATCCGTGTTTCTTATATGGTGCTTCCACAAAGCCTTTACAAAAGATTCAAAGAGAAATTCTCTTTTTATTCTTCCACCGTTTCGAGAATTGATCAAGCGGTGATTACTCGATTTATGAAAGAAGGATATTATGAACGGCATTTGAACCGAATGCGAGGGATTTATAAAAGTAAACATGACTGTTTAGTCAATGCGTTAAAGCAATTTGGATCTCGGATTAGCATTTTTGGAGAGAGTGCAGGATTACATTTATTAGTTCAATACCATGGAGAAAAGAAGAAAGAAGAGCTTCTTTTGTTTGCAAAAAATCAAGGTATTAGGGTCTATCCTTTAGCGGATTATCAATTGGAGGAAGGACAAGGGGAGCCGATTTTTATTCTTGGATTTGCAAGATTATCCGAGGAAGAAATTGAAAAAGGAATTTCTATTTTAAGAGATATTTGGTAATTAAAAAACACAAAACAGAAAAAAGAAGGAGGGGATTGATATGCCTGTAATTACTCCAAAGGATACAATCCAAAAAACTTATCGTTTAGAAACAAGACAAGCAGATGACTTAGAAAAACTTGCAAAAGCGGTAGGAAGAACACAAAATGAATTAATTGTTATGGCGGTCACAGAACTTTTATATGAAAATCGTCAGTATTTTGTAAAAGATGTGATTGAGCGAAAATTAAAAGAAGAATTACATCAAATCGTATGTATTCGTGAAAATGATTATTGTTATAAAACATCTTCTTGGAGCCTTGAAATGATTAAGCTCGATGGAGATAAAGAAGGTGAAAGCTGGTTTAAATTTTGCTATCAAGCAAAAAATAAGAAAGACAAAATTATTTTTATGGAACAGGGAGAAATCGATGTAAAACGCGAAAAAGAGTGGGCTGTCTTTTTAAAAGATGTTATTGCAAATATGCAGCTTTATGCGGACATTGATGATGAAGAAACAGCAATGTTTTTCCACGAATATTTTGCAAGCCGTTCTTAAGAGCGACAACAATAGACAATAGGAGTGAGGAAAAATGTCAGAAAAAGATTTTGATACGATGGATCAAGAAAAGAAGGAAGAGAAAGAAGATACAAAAAAGGGAACAGATTCATCAAAAGAAGAAGAATACGAAGAATATTGTTTTTTATGCAGAAGAAGTGAAAGCCAGTGTAAGAACAAGTTAATTCACTTGCCAAATCATATTAATATTTGTCCAGAATGTATGCAAAAGACATTTGATGGTTTTAATAATTCCCCAAATGTGCAGTTTATTGATATGAATAATTTTGATATGTCCCAGTTAAATATGTTAAATTCTATGCCAAAATCTCAAAGAGTAAAGAAGAAAAAAGAAGATACGAAGGCAAAAAAAGAATTTAATTTAAAGGATGTTCCACCACCACATGAAATTAAAGCAAAATTAGATGACTATGTCATTGGACAAGAGTATGCAAAAAAAGTGATTTCTGTGGCCGTTTACAACCATTATAAACGATTGACACAGAAACATTCCAATGATGACGTGGAGATCGAGAAGTCAAATATCATCATGGTAGGACGCACGGGAACCGGGAAAACCTTGTTGGCCCGCACGATAGCCAAGATGCTGCACGTCCCTTTCACCATCGTCGATGCCACCGTGTTGACGGAAGCCGGCTACGTGGGCGAGGACATCGAATCCATCTTGACCCGCTTGCTACAAGCTGC
>DVIZ01000172.1 GCA_018710905.1 Candidatus Scybalomonas excrementigallinarum
TAATTATTTTCCATACTATAAGTATAGCATATAATATGTACAAAATAAAGATAAACATACACAAAAATTTAAAATAAATAGTGCTTTCATCCTACCCCTAAAGGAATGGGCTTTTCGTACTTAAATTGTAAAATCCCAAGGTCTTTTCTTAATGAGAAGACGATCGTATGGAATAAAAATGGAAATAATAGCAAACACGGCTAATAACATCTGATACCAGAGCAATGGAATTAAATCAAGCGGTGATACTTTAAGGCTCGTTCCTGCTGTTAAACTAATAGCCAATAAAATCTGTGCTCCATAGGGAATCAGTCCTTGAAAGACACAAGCCCAAATATCTAATAAAGAAGCACTTTTTCTTGGATCCACTCGATAACTTTCACAAAGTTCCTTTGCAATAGGTCCTGTAATAATAATGGCAATCGTATTGTTAGCAATGGCACAATCTGCAAGTGAAGCAATGGCTGCAATTCCAACTTCAGCGGATCGCTCTCCTCGAATTAATTTTTTAATTTTTTCAATGAGCCATTCTAGACCACCATTTTGCGTTACCATATAGGCAAGTCCGCCTGCAAACAGTGATAATAGAAAAATTTCAGTCATACTAGTAAATCCATTATAAACACCTTGTGCCCAAGTTAAAATATTCAAATCTCCATAAAAAATCCCAATGGCACCTGCCACTACAATGCCAAGACCTAATGTTATAAACACATTAAACCCAATAATTGCAAGCACTAATACGATAATATATGGAATCATTTTTACTACTTGAAAATCTAAACTCTCCACTGGAATTATCACTTCTGGCTTTCCAAAAATCAGCAATAATAAAAAGGTAAGAACAGCAGGTGGAATGGCAATTGTTAAATTCACCTTGAATTTATCGCTCATTTCAACGCCCTGTGTTCTCGTTGCAGCAATGGTCGTATCGGAAATCATAGATAGATTGTCTCCAAACATAGCTCCGCCTACAATCGCCGCAATGACTAATGCCCCATTTAACCCTGCTTTTTCTGAAATAGCAACTGCAATTACTCCAATGGCACTAATCGTTCCCATAGAACTTCCTGTAGCAACGGCAATAAATGCTGATATCACAAATAGACCTGCTGGAATATATTGTGGTGGGATAACAGAAAGCCCTAAATTAACGACGCTATCCACACCTCCCATATCGCTGGCAACTCTTGCAAACGCTCCTGCAAAAAGATAAATGAAACACATAGTCAGTACATTTTCATCTCCACAACCTTTTGCAAATAAAGAAAACTTTTCTTCCATTGTTCCTTTAAATAGAAAAAAAGCTACTACAATTCCAATGACAATGGCAACTGGTGATGGGAATTGATAAAATGCCATATCAACTCCTTTTATTTGTAAAGTAATGCCTGCACCTAAATAAATGGCAATAAACACAATCAGTGGTATTAATGCACTTTTCCGTGCCTTTATTTTCTGTTCCTTCATAAATTCCTCCTTCGTTTTACGCTTTCCTTCTCTATTCTATCACGAATCCATGCTTATGCACGACTCACTGCTTCGCAGAGGTTCGTAATCGCCATTTCGTCACTTGTAATGAATCGGCTTTGCCTGCTCTCACTGACTAACACTCATTCGATCATAAGCAAAGTTTATGATCGTCATTATATCACACTCTTCTTTTGTCATTAAGAAGAACTTGCACTTTCTCTCCTATTTTTGTACACTTAAAGCATATCGTATTCTTAAAAAGGGGGGAGATTTTTTTGACATTAGCTCATCTATGTGAGGACATTTGCTATCACAGTTCTTTTCAACTAAAACAAACCGATCCTATCAGTTCTCGTCTTATGTGTCCAGAATACTCTAAATTTTCTACGGAAACTAAGACATATCCTTATCCACATCAAGAACCAGTCTTTGCACTTTGTTGGATTTTAAGTGCTGATAATAAATTATGCGCTACTTTAAAACCATCCAAAACGGATTTTTCTTATTGTACCACATTTCCTAACACAAAAAAAACCCAGCTCCATACTCATGACTATCTAGAACTAGCCTATATTGTATCGGGAGAATTTTCTCAAAAAATTCTTGGTAAGACCATTACGTTTCATCAAGGCGAACTTTGTTTCATTGATAAAAATTGTGCCCATCAAGACTGTTTTTTACCAACCTCTGCTACAATTTTATTTTTTGGCATTTCGAATTCTGTATTTCATGATATTATGACAAGCCATGTTGCAGAGGAAAAAATAACAAAATTTTTAAACTCTGCACTGTTAAAACAAAAAGATTTACAGCAGTATTTACACTTTAAGCCCCATAAAGACGCCAGCAATCTTCTTGAAGAAACTTTAAAAACGCTTTTATTAGAATTAATTCATCATGATGAAGCCTCTCCTCATATATGCAAAGGACTTCTAATGCGGATCTTTCGAATTTTAAGTATAGACTATGATTTCTCTCTATCAAAAGAATTAAAAAAGGAAATGAACTGGTTACTCTTTGAAGAAATCACCTCTTACATCAAAGAGCATTATCAAAATATTACCATACAACAGCTCACAAAACAATTTCATTTTCAAGAAGATTATTTTAATCGCCTCATTAAATCAAAGGTTGGAGTCACTTACACCGAATATGTTCAAGATTTACGCCTAAAAATGGCAGAACAACTTTTATTGGAAACAAACTTATCTATTGATGAAATTTCAGAAGAAATTGGTTATCAAAACAAAGGCTATTTTTATAAACTATTTATGGAACGTTATCATATTACCCCTGCTCAATTTCGAAAAAAGGAGCTTCATTCTTAACGCTCAAAAAAGGACTCCCTCTTAATTGAGAAAGTCCTTTTTTATTATAAGAAAACGAAACTTTAAACTGCTTGTATTTTTTATTTCCAATATCACGATTGGAATTTTGTGTGGAGTATGCCAAATAGCTATGAGAAACTTTCTCTCTCATAGAAAACAAGCATTTTTTCGTTCTTATTTGCCAAATACCGCTTCATAATCCGCTTGGAATTTTTTAATTCCCTGTTCGGTCAACGGATGCTTTGTCATCTGCTCGATCACATTGTATGGAACCGTTGCAATATCCGCTCCAGCCTTTGCACAATCGATGACATGGATTGGATTTCTTACACTAGCGGAAATGATCTCGGTTTCAATGCCATGGATTCCAAAAATTTCTGTAATACTTTCAATTAATTCGATTCCTGGAGTAGAAATGTCATCGAGACGTCCTAAAAATGGAGATACATAAGTAGCCCCTGCCCTTGCTGCTAACAATGCTTGAGCTGCTGTAAAAATAAGAGTGACATTTGTTTTAATTCCTTCTGCTGAAAGAACTTTTACCGCCTTTAATCCTTCCACTGTCATCGGAATTTTTACAACCATATTGGGATGAATGTTTGCAATTTCTCTTCCTTCTGCAATCATTCCCTCTGCGTCAACGGTTGTAGCCTTTACCTCTCCACTAATTGGACCATCTACAATGGATGCAATCTCTTTTATCACTTCATTAAAATCTCTTCCTTCTTTTGCGATTAAAGATGGATTCGTTGTAACTCCGCAGATAACACCCATATCGTTTGCTTTTTTAATATCTTCTACATTTGCTGTATCAATAAAAAATCTCATGTCTTCCTCCATTCTTGCTTTTCCATGACTTTTCCATGATTTTTTTATTTCAAATTTTCATACGTCTTTCTTGGCTATCAGACATAGTTTCATTTGAATTTCTTTTTTACATATAGCTTATTTTTGTCCATAATAAGCATTTTTTCCATGCTTTCTTTGATAATGTTTGTCTTGTAACTCTTGAGGGGCTGGCTGTACCGCTCCATTAATTGTTTCACAGCGAGCCGCCATTTTCGCAACCTCTTCTAATACAACGGCATTATGAACTGCCTCATGGCCATCTTTTCCCCATGTAAATGGTCCATGATTTTTGCAAAGTACCGCAGGCATTGCCTCATAATCTCTCTCTTTAAATGTATCAGCAATTAACAATCCCGTGTTCTTTTCATAATTTTCTTCAATTTCTTCTTTTGTTAAACATCGAGCACAAGGAATTTCTCCATACATATAATCGGCATGGGTTGTTCCATAACAAGGGATTCCTCTTCCTGCTTGTGCCCAACTAGTTGCCCAAGGGGAATGGGTATGCACGATCCCACCGATGTTTGGAAATGCCTTATATAATTCGATATGGGTTGCTGTATCCGAAGAAGGATTATATCTTCCTTCGATTTTATTTCCATCTAAATCAACAATTACCATATCTTCTGGTGTCAATTTATCATAGTCTACTCCACTTGGTTTGATAGCAAAATATCCAGTTTCTCGATCAATTTCGCTTACATTTCCCCATGTGAATGTTACAAGACCATACTTTGGTAATAGCATATTCGCTTCATACACTCGTTTTTTTAATTCTTCTAACATGATTCCACCTCTAATTGCACTATTCCATCATTTTTTATCTTTTAAGACTCCCAAGTAAACGCTTCTACCGCTGCCTTTTCAATTGGAAGACCTGCCTTATATCGCTCAATAAAAGTATCAAATCCTTCGATATCTTCTGGGACTGGCTCAATACAAATGCCTTCTTGTCCTTTAAATACTTTTTCTTCTAAATAAGAATCAAGAGTTTCTCCTTCTTCTTTCTGAAGCATATAACTTGCTAATACTGCAATGCCCCATGCTCCCCCTTCTCCTGCTGTTTCCATCACCCAAACAGGAGCAGAAAAAGCAGCTGCCATTATTTGTTGTCCTACTCTCTTTGTTTTAAATAAGCCACCATGACCGAGCATTTTATCGAGGGCAACTCCTTCTTCTTTAAATAAAATATCAAGTCCTATTTTCAATGCTCCAAGAGCTGTAAATAAATGGCTTCTCATAAAGTTAGCCAAATTAAATTTACTATTTGCAGAACGAACAAATAGAGGTCTTCCTTCTTCAAACGCTGTAATACTCTCTCCTGAAAAATATCCATAAGAAAGCAGTCCACCACAGTCAGAATCTCCCTCTAACGCTTGTTTATAAAGGATTTCATACAACGTATTCTTATCCATCTTCATACCACTTGCATTTGCAAACTCTTCAAATAAATTGACCCATGCGTTTAAATCTGAAGTACAATTATTAGCATGAACCATTGCCACAGGATCACCTGCTGGTGTTGTTACCATATCGATTTCGGTATGTACTTTTTTTAATGCTTTTTCCAGCACAATCATAGCAAAAACAGACGTTCCTGCGGATACGTTTCCTGTTCTCTTTGCTACACTATTTGTGGCAACCATACCAGTTCCTGCATCCCCCTCTGGAGGACAAAGGAACGAACCTTCTTGTAAATTTCCAGATGGATCAAGAAGTTTTGCTCCTTCTTTTGTTAAAACTCCTGCCTCTTCTCCTGCTACCATAACCGTTGGAAGAATATCCATTAATTTCCAATGGAATTGTTTTTCTTTCACTAACTCATCAAACTGCTCTATCATTCCTTTATGATAAGTCTTCGTGTCAGAATCAATCGGAAACATTCCAGATGCCTCTCCCACTCCTAACACTCGTTTTCCTGTCAATTTCCAATGAATAAATCCTGCCAATGTTGTTAAATAGTCGATCTCTTTTACATGAGATTCTTCATTTAAGATCGCTTGATATAAATGGGCAATGCTCCAACGCTCTGGAATATTAAACTGAAAGAGATTTGTTAACTTCTTTGCCGCCTCTCCTGTCGTCGTATTTCTCCATGTCCGAAATGGAACGAGAAGCTCCCCATCTTTATTAAACGCCATATATCCATGCATCATAGCGCTAAATCCAATGGCACCAATCTTTTCAATGGTAACCCCATAGGCTTCTTTTACATTCTCCGCCATTTTTTGATAGCTATCTTGTAAGCCTTTAAAAATATCTTCTAAAGCATATGTCCAGTTGCCATCTACAAATTGATTTTCCCATTCATGATTTCCTGACGCGAATACTTCCTTGTCCTCTCCAATTAAAACCGCTTTAATTCGAGTGGAACCAAGCTCAATTCCAAGCATACAATTTCCGCTTGCAATCGCTTCTGCTCTTCTTTGTTTTCCTTCCATAAGTCTTCTCCTTATCTTCATGATTTCTCATTACTTTTTCATTCTCTCATAGGGAGCTATCTGCTAGACATAGCTCCCACCAAATATTCCTTAACGATTTAACATATAATAAAGAGAATTCCATTTTAATTCATTCTTTAGATTTTTAATGGTTGTGTTGCTATCAATATAAACCGTTTCAATGCCCATAGCATCCGCCCAATCTCCCATTTGTTCCGCTGTCAAATCGTAAGTAAAGGCTGTATGATGAGCTCCACCTGCTAAGATCCAGCTTTCTGCTCCCACTTCAAAGTTTGGCTTTGGTGTCCAAAAAGCAGTGGCAACTGGCAATTTTGGCATCGGTTTTTCTACCTTTTTACAATCTACTTCATTAATAATCAAACGGAAATGATTTCCCATATCAATTAAAGATGTTGCAATAGCAGGACCTGTTTTTGATGTAAACACTAAACGTGCAGGATCTTCCCTATCACCCATAGATAATGGATTTACTTTAATTCCAATTTCTCCTTCTGAAATGGTTGGGCATACTTCTAACATATGGGATTGTAAAATTCCTTCTTTCCCTGTCACTAAATTATATGTATAATCTTCCATAAAAGAAGTTCCTTTTGTATCTTTCATTCCAGCTGTCATTACTTTCATTAAACGAACCATAGCAGCTGTTTTCCAATCTCCTTCTGCCCCAAATCCATAACCTTTTTCCATTAATCTTTGAATGGCAAGCCCTGGAAGTTGTTTTAAAGCTCCTAAATCCCCAAAATGTGTTACAATTGCATGATAATTTTTTTCTGTTAAAAATTTTTCAAATCCAAGTTCAATTTGTGCTTGAACTGCTACATGATTGCGGAACTCTTTTTCATCTCTGCCTTCTAATAAAATATTGTATTTATTATAATACTCTTCTACTAAGGTATCGATATCTCCTTGTTTTACCTCTTCTACATATTCTACGATTTCATTGACTGGATAAGCATCCACTTCCCAACCAAATTTAATTTGTGCTTCTACTTTATCCCCTTCTGTTACTGCCACATTTCGCATATTATCAGCAACTCGCGCCACACGGATTTTTCTACTTTCCACAATACCAATGGCGGTACGCATCCAGCTAGCAATTCTTTTTTGTACTTCTTCTTTGCTCCAATGTCCTACAACGACTTTGCGTTCCATTCCCATTCTTGTAACAATATGACCGTATTCTCTATCCCCATGAGCGGATTGATTTTCATTCATAAAATCCATATCGATGGTATCATATGGAATTTCTTCATTAAACTGTGTATGGAAATGTAATAAAGGCTTTCTATATTCTTGTAGCCCAAAAATCCAAGATTTTGCTGGTGAGAATGTATGCATCCATGTAATCACACCTGCACAGTCTTCCGCTTCATTTGCCTCTTGGAATAATCGACGAATGGAACCGCTATCCAGTAAGGTTGGTTTCCAAACAATTTCAAATGGTAAATTATTTGAGTTATTTAAATTGTCTACAATGATTTTAGAATGTTCTGCTACTTTTTTTAAACACTCTTCCCCATAGAGATCTTGAGAACCTGTTGCAAACCAAAATTTGTATGTTTTTATTTTATTCATAAAAGCCTCCATTTCTAACATTTGTATGTTTTGACTATTTTTATTCTATATAATTAATTTTATTTTACAAAATATACAATATCTTTTCTATTTCGTAATTCTATTACTTTAGATGAAAAGTTACCTATTCCGATCGAAAAAGAATAGATATGCGAGTAATTTCTTATAACAAAAAAGGACTAAGCCATTTCGACTCAGTCCTTCTTATCTATTTTTTATACAGACACAATACTCAATTTTAAATTTCTATTTTTTTATTTCATTAGGGAGGTTTTTATTGGTGATAATATGGTTTTATTCACCAAAAACAGCCTTATAATCCGCTTGGAATTTTGCAATTCCTTCTGTTGTTAACGGATGTTTTGTCATCTGCTCGATAACGCTATATGGAACCGTTGCAATATCTGCTCCTGCTCTCGCGCAATCGATGACATGAATTGGATTTCTTACACTGGCAGAAATAATCTCTGTTTCAATGCCATGAATTCCAAAAATTTCTGTAATACTTTCGATTAATTCAATTCCTGGTGTAGAAATATCATCAAGACGTCCTAAAAATGGAGATACATAAGTTGCTCCTGCTCTTGCAGCTAATAACGCCTGTGCAGCTGTGAAAATTAATGTTACATTTGTTTTAATTCCCTCTTTTGAAAGAACTTTAACCGCTTTTAATCCTTCTACTGTCATTGGAATCTTAACAACCATATTTGGATGGATTTTCGCAATTTCTCTTCCTTCTGCAATCATTCCTTCTGCATCAACAGTTGTCGCTTTTACTTCACCACTAATCGGACCATCCACAATGGATGTGATCTCTTTAATGACTTCTGTGAAATCTCTTCCCTCTTTTGCAATAAGAGAAGGATTTGTTGTAACTCCACAAATCACACCCATATCATTTGCTTTTTTAATATCTTCAACATTCGCTGTATCAATAAAAAATTTCATTTTTGTACGCCACTCCTTTTCTTTCTTATCCCCTCTTATCCCTTTTTCTTATCACACTGTTTCGAATGATAAGTTTCGGATCTAAGATTAGTTTCTTAGGTTTACTCCACGGGTCTGCCAATAATTCCATCATCATTTCTGTCGATTCTCTTGCCAATATTTCCACATTTTGAGCCACCGTCGTAAGCTCTATTTCAAATAAATAGTCGCTTAAAGAATCATCATAACTGACAACTGAAATATCTTTTGGAACCTTCTTTCCACATTCATACAATCCTTTTAAAAATCCAAGAGTCATCATATCATTGCATATCATGACGGCAGTTACACCGCTTTCTAAAATGGATTGTACTGCATTATAACCACTTTGATATCGGTTATCTCCAACAATCAAATAGTTCTCTTCGATTGGAAGATTTGCTTCCGTCATTGCCTGTTGATAGCCTTTCATACGATGCGTTCCATTTCCACAGTAATCATCCATATAAATGCAAGCTATTTTCTGATGCCCTTCTTCGATTAAATACTTTGTAGCCTCATATCCACCCTTTTGATTATCAAAACGAACTTGACTACATTCCATATTATCAAAAGAACGATCGACCATCACATAAGGAATATGTAAGTCTTCTACTTGATTTTTAAATTGTTGATAGTAATAATAAGACTCATTACTTTGAATAATAAAAATCCCATCAACACCTCTTGCATCTAGGCTCATCAACAATTTTTTATCATTTTCAAAAGAATCATTCGTATTCACAAACATTAAATAGTATCCGTTTTCTCGACAATCTTCCTCCAATTGTTTTGCCAAAGCAGAGAAAAATGTATTTTGAATATCTGGCAACAGTAATGCTAACGTATGACTCTTTTTGGTAACTAAAGCTCTTGCCATCTGATTAACGACATAGTTTTTTTCTTTTGCAATCTTTTTTACCATCTCTTTATTTTCTTCTGAAATTCGACATGGTTTGTTATTTAAAATTAAAGACACTGCTCCAACAGAAATTCCTGCCTCTTTTGCAATATCTTTTAATGTCACTTTTTTTATATCTTTTGATCCTCTCATCTTGTCAGCCCCCTGCCTTTCCCCATATTAACTTTTTACAGTTACTGGCTCACCGATATCTCATATCTTATTTTTATTTGTAGAAAGGGCAAAGAATCTTTGCCCTTGTTATCGTTCATCAACGATGAAAGTAATCTTTACTTTTTTTGTTTTATAAGTATAAAATCATTGTTAATACGAACATGAAAATTACACCAGTAATCATAGGTACTGAAGTACGTTTTACAATTTCCAATGGTTCTTTTTTAATAGAACCTGCTACGATCATGACAACCGCAGAAACTGGTGATACTGCACGTAATAAGTTTCCTGCAAGTCCCATTGGAATTGCTACTGCTAACACATTAATTCCTGCTGCTGCTGCAAGAGGTACCATAAGTGGAACCATCGCAAAGAATAAAGCAGTACCACTACCACTTAATATAACAATAAGAGCAGTTAATAATACAAGGATTAATGGAAGTACAAATCCCATTCCGCCTCCATGTAAGTTTGTCATTGCATTTTGTAACGCTGTAATAATACCAATAGACTGTAATCCTGTTACAAATGTTGTTCCAGCTACTAAAAGAGCAACGATTGGCATTGCATTTCCCATTCCTTTAAAGAATGTTTCTGTAGAATCCAATGTTTCTTTCATGTTTCTTGTACGAACGAGTTCACAAATAATTGCAATTACCATAGAGAATAAAACAGCTACTTCTACACTCAAAGTAATTTTCACATCTGTAACTGTCTGTAAAATAAACACAACAATTAACATAATAATTGGAAGGAGAGGAAGGAGTCCATAAACGAATTTATAGAATGTACCGCCCTTCACATCCTCAATTTTACCAGCTTCTACTACTTCTTTTTGTGTGTTTAATTTTTTGTCACAGTGTTTCTGCCATAAGTAATGAGCAAGTGCCATTACAATGATCGTAGGAACAGAAACGATCGCATGATATTTAAATACATAATCACTCGCTGTAAGACCTGCAAACTGTGTTGTATTTGCAAGTTCTGCTGCCATCGCTACGTTATCACTTCCAAGAGGTGTTGGCATAACCGTTGCTGTTGTTGCAATAATCGCACCTGCAGTCAAAGATGACATTCCCGCTTGTAACATAATTGGATAGAGTGTTGCAAGCAAGATAATCGCAAGGTTTGATGCACTTGGAATGACTAAAGATAAAATGTTACCAAGTATAAATACTGCTGGTACTAATACATAGACAGATTTAATCTTTCCGATTGGTTTTGTTAATACACTAACAGTTACATCATTCGCCTTAATATGGCTCATATAAGAGGAATATCCTCCTAAAATTAAGATGATGAATCCAGATGCAGTAATAATCGACTTAAATTGATCCGCAATCGCCTTTAATGGATCTAAAAAGAACACACCTGTCGATTCAAAATCTTTGATTGCAATGCCATTTCCTGAAGCCATTGCAATGAACATTAAAATAATACCCATAAAGAATAATGAAATTTTAATGTCCATTTTCTTAATCAACATTACAACTACAATAACAACTGCAAGTAATGCTGAAAGGTACATAATCGCTGAAGACATGTTTGACTCTCCTTTTTTCTTTTTCTTACAAGATGTACTAAAATAGCAATGTTATCGCTAGTACACAGTATCTTATATAAATTTATTCTATCATAGCAAGTAAGAACAATGCCTTCTTGTCTATAGAACAAACTTTATATCATTTGTAAATTCTATTGTCTTTTCTTAAGTTTCTTTCACTTCACGTTTTTGTGCTTCTTTATTTTTACTCTTATTGATTTTATTTTTTATACTTCTTATATTAATATTAAATACATCTTCCAACGGCTTCTAAAAACCACTTGCGGAAGGCATCTCCATCAATGTCAACACAAACTTTTGTATTTGGTTCTTGTTTTAAATAACCTTTTAAATCTACAACCGTACAGCCTCTTGTAAGACCATTTCCTAATTCTACATCTACAAAGGTATCCGCTGTTTCAAATAATTCTGGTTTTAATAAATAAGCAGTAGCACAGCAATCATACATTTTTAATCCTGTATTAAAAGTACCACCTCTATATTTCTTAAAGAGACAGTGTGCCATCTGACCAACTTGTCCAAGTTCTAATAATTTTTCTGTATCTTCTGGCATTACTAATGCTTTCCAGCCTACATCAAGGCCTGCCATTACAATTGGAATTCCTGCATCAAATACAATTTTTGCAGCCTCTGGATCAGTTGCAATATTAAACTCAGACATTACCCCTTTATTTCCACGAGTAATAGAACCACCCATCATAACGATTTCTTTAATGTTACTCTTTACTTCTGGATAGAGAGAGAAAAGCATCGCAAGGTTTGTAAGAGGCGCAATTGGCATTAATGTAATTGGCTCTTCGCTTTCCATAATTACACGGCGCATAGCGTTCACTGCGTGTTCTTCTAAAAGAAGTTCTTGTTTTGGTTCTGGGAAATCAAAGCCTTCCATTCCACTTGCTCCATGGATATCAGAAGCATCGATTAATTCTTCAATTAATGGTTTTTCTGCTCCCTTTGCCACTGGAACATCTTTCCCGAAGAAATTCAATAAACGAAGGGCATTGTTTGTTACTTTTGGAAGTGATACATTTCCAGCAACCGTTGTAATTAACTTCACATCAAGTTCTTCTGAAAATAATGCAATCGCAATTGCTAATGCATCATCAATTCCTGGATCCGTGTCAATAATAATTGGTCTTTTGTTCATCATATTATACCTCCTTAAAATACATTTCAATTTCTTCTTTATATGGAATGGATTGCTGAGCTCCACGCTTTAATACGGTAAGTGCAGACGCTTTTGTGGCAAATTGAATACTCTCTTCCATTGCATTTCCTTCACTAAGACTGGCTGCTAATGCTCCGATATAAGTATCTCCTGCTGCCGTTGTATCCACTGCCGAAACTTTATGGGCTGGAATTTCAAACAATCCGTCTTCTTTTTGATAAACACTTCCATGTTCTCCCATTGTAATAATCACTTGTTTGCATCCAAGCGCGATCAATTTTTCAATTCCTTTTTTACAGCTTTCCTTATCGTTTGGGAAAATTCCAGTAAAAAATTCGCATTCTGATTGATTCACTATCATTAAATCAATAAAAGGAAAAACTTCTTTTTTAATCTCCTTTGCTGGCGCTGGATTAAAAATAGTGTACATTCCTAATTTTTTTGCTACTTTTAAAGATTCAAAAATTGTTTCTTTTTCACATTCAAACTGTGTTACAAAAATATCCCCTTGTTCGCCTACTTTTGAAATCAATGGTTCTACTTCTTCTTTTTGAATCACATAATTAGCACCATGACTTAGAATAATGCGATTGTCTCCATCATGTCTTGTGATCAATGCGATTCCCGTCTTCTCTTTCTCTGTCACTAACACATTTTCACAATCCACATTGTACTCTTTTAAAGAAGATAATAACTCTTCTCCAAAAGAATCATTTCCAACACAAGCGAGCATTTTCGTATTCGCCCCTGCCTTTGCAGCAGCTACTGCTTGATTGCCACCTTTCCCACCTGCATTAAATAAAAGATCTCTTCCATCTACAGTCTCTCCAGCCTGTGGTACTTTGTCACACTCAATTGTTAAGTCCATATTAAGACTTCCAAACACGACTACTTTTTTCATACTGCTTTCCCTTTCTTGTCCCTTTTTTTTCGATAAGGTCGTTTCTTTTGTATTTTCAAATTTTATACAACATAAGTCATAATTTTTTATAAAAATTTTTGATAAATTATCGCTAAAACGTTTTATCAAATTCTAACATCTTCTTGCTTTTAAATCAATACTGACACTTTTCACATATTTTTCTCTCTCTTTTTATGCATTTATAACAACCGCCTTTGTTTTTTATTTAACAATGCTTTGCTAGTCCGCTTTCCTTCTCGATTTGAGCATTTTTCTTCCTCTTTCTTACGATTCCATTTTCCCTTCTTTTTTCTATATTATCGAAAAAACGCCAGCAAAATCTTAACATATTCTTTACACATTTTTTGTTTTTCTCCCTTTCCTTTTCTTGTCTTTCTAACTTTTCTTCTATTTTTGTTTATGGTAAAATATGGATTAGAAACTCATATAACTGATTCATCCCTGCTCTTTATGTGGGAATATTGATTAAGCAAAGGAGTAATGTTATGGAATATCGAATTGAACATGATTCTATGGGAGAAATTAAAGTACCATCCGACGTCTATTGGGGTGCACAAACAGAACGAAGTTTTGAAAACTTTAAAATCGGAATTGAAAAAATGCCATCAGAAATTATTTATGCATTTGGTATTTTAAAAAAAGCAGCCGCTCTTACTAACTATCACTTAGGCAAATTAGAGAAAGAGCGTTGTGAAATTATCTGTCAAGTATGTGATGAAATTGTTTCAGGAAAACTCGATCACCATTTCCCACTTGTTGTATGGCAAACAGGAAGCGGTACGCAATCCAACATGAACGTCAATGAAGTCATTGCCAATCGTGGAAATGAAATTGCAGGAAAACCTCTCCTTCATCCAAACGATCATGTGAATATGTCTCAAAGTTCAAATGATACCTTCCCTACTGCTATGCATATTTCAGCAGTGCTTGCCATTAAGGAAAAACTACTTCCTGCAATGGATACTTTTATAGAAACGTTAAATCACCTAGAAGAAGAGAATAAAGGGATTGTAAAAACAGGGCGTACCCATCTTCAAGATGCTACCCCCATCGCTTTTTCTCAAGAAATTAGTGGATGGAAACAAATGATCCTTGCCACAAAATCCATGATTGAAGCAAGCCTTTCTCATCTAAAAGAATTAGCGCTTGGAGGAACGGCTGTTGGTACGGGATTAAACGCTCCAAAAGATTTTGATGTAGAAGTTGCAAAATCCATTTCTGAGCTTACGGGAACCAACTTTATTACTGCTCCAAATAAATTCCATTCTCTAACAAGTAAAGATGCTCTTGTATTTGCTCATGGTGGATTAAAGGCATTAGCTGCCAATTTGATGAAAATTGCCAACGATGTTCGCTGGCTTTCTAGTGGCCCTCGTTGTGGTCTTTCTGAAATTTTCATTCCAGAAAATGAACCTGGAAGCTCGATTATGCCTGGAAAAGTAAATCCAACTCAATGCGAATCTATGACTATGGTGGCCGTTCAAGTTATGGCAAATGATGTGGCCGTTGGCATGTCCGCCTCTCAAGGAAATTTTGAACTCAATGTATTTATGCCTGTATGTATTTTTAACTTTTTACAATCGGTAAGATTGCTATCCGATTCCATTGTTTCTTTTAATAACAACTGCGCCATCGGAATCCGAGCAAACAAAGAGAAAATGGAAGAAAATTTACATCGTTCTTTCATGCTTGTCACTTGTTTAAATCCTTATATCGGATACGACAATGCAGCCAAAACAGCAAAAAAAGCATTTCAAGAAAATATCTCTTTAAAAGAAGCCTGTGTAAGCCTTGGCTTTTTAACCGAAGAAAAGTTTGATGAAATCTTTCATCCAGAGCAGATGGTATAATTCCATATTCGATACTACATTCTATACTACCAAAACTTAGAAAAAGGAGATTTATAATTTTATGAATATCAATGAACAAGCACTAAAACTCCATGAAGAAATGCATGGAAAAATCGAAGTCATTTCCCGTAAAAGAATTGAAACAAGAGAAGATCTCTCCCTTCTTTACACCCCAGGAGTGGCAGAACCTTGTCGCCAAATTGCTGCGGATTATGAGAAATCCTTTACATTAACCCGTCGTTCTAATTTAGTAGCGGTTATTACCGATGGAACTGCCGTCTTAGGTCTTGGAGACATCGGCCCTGCAGCTGGCATGCCTGTTATGGAAGGAAAATGCGCTCTTTTTAAAGAGTTTGGCGACGTGGATGCCTTCCCTCTTTGCATTGACTCCAAAGATACCGATACTATCGTAAATACAATCGCTTTAATTTCAAAAAGTTTTGGCGGAATTAACTTAGAAGATATTGCCGCACCTAGATGTTTTGAAATTGAACGCCGTCTCAAAGAAGTATGTGATATTCCTATCTTTCACGACGACCAACACGGTACCGCTATTGTTGTAGCTGCTGCATTGTTAAACGCTATGAAAGTAACAAAGAAAACAATGGGAGAAATGAAAATTGTCATTAATGGTGCAGGAGCTGCTGGTATTGCCATTGGAAAGCTATTAATCAATATGGGATTTGGTAACATTATTATGTGTGATATTAACGGTATCATTTGTGAAGGGGATGCTAGGTTAAATGCAGGACAAGAAGAAATTTCTAAAATTAGCAATTTAGAAAAAGAACATGGAACCCTTGCCGATGCCTTACAAGGAGCGGATGCATTTATCGGTGTATCAAGACCAAATCTCGTAACGAAAGAAATGGTTTCCACAATGAAAGATGGTATCGTATTCGCCATGGCAAATCCAACTCCAGAAATTATGCCAGAAGAAGCAAAAACAGGTGGAGCTGTTGTGATTGGAACAGGACGTTCCGATTTTCCTAACCAGATCAATAATGTGCTCGTTTTCCCAGGAATTTTTAAAGGAGCATTATCCGTTCGCGCCAAAGAAATCACAGAAAGTATGAAAGAACGTGCTGCTTATGCCATTGCTAGTATGATTTCCGAAGAAGAATTAACTCCAGAAAATATTATCCCATCGGCTTTAAATAAAAATGTAGCTGATGTGGTTGCAAAAGCCGTTGCCGATACTGCTATTGAAGAAGGCATTGCGAGAATTTAAACGATGAGAAACTCGCTATGGGAGTTTCCCACGCGCGAGCAATTTGCGAAGCAAAATTATCTTCTTTGCGAGCTGCGCATCGCTCGCACGTAGTGCTTTTTTATGTTATAGGATGACTCGCTTGCGAGGAATTTCCTATAACACAAAAAAAGGAGTCTACATTGGCGTTTGCCTTTGTAAACTCCTTTTTGTTATCGATATTTTCTATCTACAAAACTATTCTTTCTTCGATTCTTCTTATTATTTTATGCCTCTTTCACCGGTTTTCTTAATACTCCTAATAAAACTGCTCCTACAACAGAACCTACGATTAACGCAAGAGCAAATTGAAGTGGATTATGAATCACACCAATTACCCAGAAACCACCATGAGGCGCAGGGGAACCACAGCCAAATGCCATAGATAACGCTCCTGCTACTGCAGAACCTACAATACAAGAAGGAATCACACGAAGTGGATCAGAAGCTGCATATGGAATGGCACTTTCTGAAATAAAGGATAATCCTGTAATAATATTGACAGGCCAAGAAGAACGCTCTCTTTTTGTAAATTTATTTTTAAAGATTAAACTGGAACTCGCAATAGCAAGAGGTGGAACCATACCACCAATCATAACGGCTGCCATTGTTGTACTTCCAATTCCCGCCAAATTCGGATCGGAAGCTGCAATATCAATGGAAGCTATTCCAAAGGCATAGGCTGCCTTATTAAACGGTCCACCCATATCAATGGACATCATACCAGCTACAATAGCACCGAGTAAAATAGCGCTTGCTCCATTCATGGACTCTAAGAAATTTGCCATACCTGTATTAATGACTGCAATAATTGGATTAAAAATTGCCATAATCACACCGATTAATAAAATTCCACCAACCGGATAAATTAACATCGGCTTAATTCCTTCCAGACTTTGTGGCAATACTTTATCACAAAGTTTTCGGATTCCAAGCACTAAATACCCTGCTACAAACCCTGCAAATAATGCACCTAAAAATCCAGGTGTTACACCTTCGGCAGCTGTTAATGTCATACCGCTTTTTGCTAAAGCACCACCAACAAAACCAACAGCTAAGCCCGGGCGATCCGCAATACTCATCGCAATAAATCCTGCAAGAATTGGCAACATAAATCCAAATGCTTGATCCCCTACTGTTTTAAAGAAGGCTGCTATTGGTGTTCCTACACCAAAGTTAGAAGGGTTTGCCGGATCATACGTATCGAGTAAAAATGCGATTGCGATTAAAATTCCACCGCCAATGACAAATGGTAACATATGAGAAACACCATTCATCAATTGTTTATAAAGAGCTCTTCCAACACTTTCTTTTTCTTCGGAAACTGTATTTTCTGCTACCCCAGATGTTCCATGATGATAAATCGGAGCTTTTCCATCAATAATTTTTTGAATCAATTCTTCTGGCTTATGAATTCCATCGGCAACTTTTACTTGCAATACTGGCTTTCCTTCAAATCTCGCCATTTCTACCTGCTTGTCTGCCGCTACAATAATACCATCACATTGTTCAATCTCTTCTTTTGTCAACACATTTTTCGCACCACCAGAACCATTGGTTTCCGCTTTTAGTGGATATCCCATTTCTTTTCCTTTTTGTTCTAATGCCTCTGCTGCCATAAATGTATGGGCAATTCCCGTTGGACAAGCGGTAACTGCTAACACCCGATACCCTTGATTGGTAACAACTTTTTCTTCTTGTACTACTTCTTGTTTTACTGATGTTGACTCTTTTTGCTCTTGTTTTGTTTCCTCTGGAAACTTCTCTTGCTCTTTTTTATCAATAATTCTTAAATATTCGTCTTTATCTTTCGCAGAAAGTAAGTCCGCACGGAACTGATCGTCCATTAAAATAGTAGACAAGCGTGATAATACTTCTAAATGCACATCACTGCCTTCTGCTGGTGCCGCAATCATAAAGAATAAGTTGGATGGCTCTCCGTCCATGGAATCGTAATCAACACCTGCTGGAACCGTCATAGAGGCAAGTCCTGCTTGTTTTACCGCCTTATTTTTGGAATGGGGAATGGCAATTCCTGCTCCAATAGCGGTTGTTCCCATTTCTTCTCTTGCCATAATTCCACGTTTATATTCCTCTTTGTCGGTAATATTTCCCGCTTTGTCCATAAGGTCTACTAACGTATCAATGGCATTTTCTTTTGAGTTCACAGATGCTCCGAGTAAGATAGCTTCTTTTTTCAACAAATCCGTAATTCTCATATGAATCTTCCTCCTATCCTTTTTCTCCTTTTATCATTAACGTTATTGTTAATTTTATAACTGCCTTCTCAACTCCATAATTGTTTCATAAGTCGCAAGTCCCTCTGAAAAAGCAGTAGCACTTCCTGTTGCCGTTCCAAGTTTTAACGCCTCTTCATAATTGTTTGTCTCTGCATATCCTGCTAAAAATCCTGCTACCATGGAATCACCCGCTCCGACAGAGTTTTTCACCTTTCCTGCTGGAACACCCATTTGATAGACATTTCCTGTTTCATCAATGAGAATAGAACCATCTCCTGCCATGGAAATCAGCACATTTCTCGCACCCATATCTTGTAATTTTTTTCCATAAGATATGATTTCTTCGTTTGTTTTTAGAATAACTCCAAACATCTCACCTAACTCATGGTTATTTGGCTTAATTAAAAATGGCTTATACTTTAAGACATTTAATAACAGATCTTTTGTAGCATCCACTATCACTCTTATTTTCTTTTCCTGTAATCGCTCCATAATTCTCTCATAAATATCAGAAGGTAATGTCTTTGGAATACTTCCTGCTAAAACTAAGCTATCTCCTTCTTTTAATTGATCCAGTTTGTCAAATAAAAGTTCGATTGCTTCCTTTGTTATTTCAGGACCTTGTCCATTGATTTCACTCTCTTGATCCGATTTGATCTTTACATTAATCCGACTCATTCCCTCTTTTAAATGAATAAAATCAGTAACAATACCCATTTCTTTTACTCCACGCTCAATGGCGTCTCCTGTAAACCCTGCAACAAATCCAAGGGCGATGCTCTCCACTTTTAACTCTTTTAATACGGCGGATACGTTGATTCCCTTTCCACCATAATAAATCGCCTCTTTTGTTGTCCGATTCACTTCTCCTAACGTCAAATGCTCCACACCAACTACATAATCCAATGCTGGATTAAAGGTCACTGTATAAATCATCTCTTTCTACCTCCTTTATAATAGCTGCTTCCATATATTTTTGTGCTGGCTTTTGATCGGTAATGATAATTGCATCCTCTAACCTGGCAAATGTGATTGCTGTTGTCTTTGCAAATTTTGTATGATCTGCTAGAACATAGGCATTCAAAGACCGCTGAATGGCTTCTTTCTTTACATATGCTTCATCAATAGTCGGAGTGCTAAATCCTCTTTCCATGGAAATTCCATTGGTACCAATAAAACATTTTGTAAAATTATACTTTCTTAAATTGTCAACCGCTTCTGTGCCAACAATTGCCTCTGTCTTCCCTTTTAGCTCGCCACCAAGAATATATGTCTTGATTCCTTTTTGCATTAACTTCCTAGCATGAACAATACCATTTGTTACAAAGGTTGCCCGTTTTTCGGTAATATAATCAATTAATTTCTCTGTTGTCGTCCCTGCATCTAAATAAATAATGTCGTCTTCTTTGATTAAGGTAGCTGCATAACGGCCGATTTCTACTTTTTCTTTTTGATTTAAGTTATTTTTTGTGCCTACGTCATATTCGGTTGTAAGAAACTCTTGCTCTATCTTTGTGGCACCGCCGTGCACTTTCTTTAACTTTTGCTGTCGGTCAAGAACGGTCAAATCTCTCCGTATCGTTGATTCAGAAGCATCCAAAAGTTTTGTAAGCTCTAAAACTGTTATAACATTTCTCTCCTCTAAAACTTTCAAAATCTCTTGTTGTCTCTCTTCTGTTAGCATAATTGCTACCTCCTAATATCTTCATTATATCACTTTTTCTTTCGTTGTCAATCATTTTCATTCAAATTCGTTCATTTATAATCATATTTTTTCATTTTATTTCAGAAAAAATCGCTCATTTTAGGTATTCAGTCATTTTCAGTCATCGTATTCCTCCTATCACTTCCCAAATAAAAAACAATATTGTGTTAAAACTATACCATATTTTACAACATTTTGACTTTATAATATTATAATATATGTCATAGTAACATCATTCTTTTTAGGAGGATTACAAATGAAACCAACTTACCAAAAGACAATCTTTGCTTGCTACCTTGGCTATGTCATACAAGCGATTGTCAACAACTTTATTCCACTATTATTTTTAACATTTCAAGGAGAATATGAAATTTCCATTACTAAGATCACGATGTTGATTACGCTAAATTTTATGATTCAACTGGTCGTTGATCTTACTTCTGCCCATTTTATTGATAAAATCGGCTACCGCACCGCTGCACTTTTGGCTCATGCTTTTACTGTAGTAGGACTTATTTCTCTCACTTTTTTACCAGAACTATTTTCCGATGCTTTCTTAGGACTTATGATTTCTGTTACCATTTATGCCATCGGTGGTGGTTTATTAGAAGTATTATTAAGCCCAATTATTGAAGCATTGCCAACGGATGATAAAGAGAAAACAATGAGCCTTTTACATTCTTTCTACTGCTGGGGATATGTGTTTGTTGTTCTCTTTTCTACTATCTTTTTTCAGATATTCGGAATCGAAAATTGGAAAATTTTATCCCTTTTATGGGCTATTTTACCGATTGTCAATTTCCTATCCTTTCTAAAAGTTCCAATTCTTCCATTAATAGAAGAGAAAAATGCTAGTCTTTCTCTTATGGAACTACTTAAAAAACCGATTTTTTGGTTGCTTATGATTGTTATGCTCTGTGCTGGTGCAAGTGAGCAAGCAGTAGCACAATGGGCCTCTACCTTCGCCGAACAGGGACTAGGAGTCAGTAAAACAATGGGCGATCTGATGGGACCAATGCTTTTTGCCCTTTTTATGGGAAGCTCTCGATTGCTCTATGGAAAATATGGAGAAAAACTCAATCTATATAAAGCGATTGCTCTCAGTTCCATGCTATGCATCCTCTCCTATGTTTTCATCTCCCTTTCTCCTTTACCACTTCTTAGTTTACTTGCTTGTGGGCTTTGTGGATTTTCCGTTGGCATTTTATGGCCCGGCACTTTTAGCATCGCTTCTTCTTGTTTAAAAAGAGGGGGAACTGCTCTTTTTGCATTTCTGGCATTGGCAGGGGATCTTGGATGTTCTAGCGGTCCTACTTTTGTTGGCTTTATTTTCAATAAAAGCCACGGAAACTTCAAACTAGGAATTTTATTGGCTCTTATTTTTCCAGTTATCTTGCTTATCACTTTACTGCTTCTTCGCATCTTCAATCAAAAAGAACGCGAACTAGAAATTTCTCCAACGAGTCCGTCATTATAAAAAGAAAAAAGGATGAAAAACAGGTTTTATAATATTTTTCCATTACATCTGTTTCTCATCCTTATTCATCATTCTCAGTCTTTGTTAATCTTTCTTAATTCTTGTATCTTCATGTTCTTCATATGTCTTTGTAAAAATATGCTTTCCATCGTTTGTTCCATCGGTATGATAAAATAAATACTCATGGCTTTCTGGATTTAAGGCTGCTTCAATAGAAGCCAACCCAGGGTTGCAGATCGGTCCAATTGGTAACCCTTTGTTTTTATAAGTATTATACGAAGAATCAATCGTTAAATCACTATAAAGCACTTGATTTACATTATATTGCCCTTCTGTCAATGGATAAAGAACGGTAGGACACATTTGTAATTTCATATCAATTTTTAATCGATTGTAAATAACACCTGCAATGGTTGGTCTCTCTTCATCTAACTTTGCCTCACGCTCTATAATAGCGGCAATATTAATGATATCATATAAACTTTGATCAGAAGTTTGTAACTCTTCTGATATATTCGCCATCACATTATCATCAAATGCCTGTAACATTCTCTTTACGATACTTTCTGCACTTGTTCCCGCTTTAAACTCATAAGTGGCTGGAAATAAAAATCCTTGTAACACATAATCAACACCATCTGGCACTTCTAACTCTTTTAAGAAAGAAAAATCATAATCCAATGTATTGGCTGCCTTTAAAAATTCTTTCTCGGTACAAAGTCCAGCTTCTGCCACTCTTTTTGCAATCATTTGAACCGTATATCCTTCTGGAACAACGATTTTTATCACATCTTTTTCTTGTCCACCTTCGGAAAGAGATTTTAATATATCTTCAATACTCATTCCTTTATGAAGTTGAAATGTTCCATAACGAAGTTTTCCTGCATAGTCTGATTCTTTTACTTTCATCACAAATGCTAATTCGTGTTGAATTAACCCATCTTCTTTTAGAATCTTTGCAATCTCTTTTGTAGTTGTTCCTTTATCAATGGTAATTTCCACTTCTTCACCATCTTTTGATACTTGATTTTTATATTCTTTATAAATTCCTATGAATTTTATTCCTCCATAACTAACACCCCCAAGTATAATGAGTAGTACAAGTATCACAATTATCTTTCCTTTTTTCATCTCATCTTCCCTTTCCGTGTTTTTTATCTTTTCCCTTATTTCTTCTTTTATTTCTTCTATCTTATCATACTTATCTCGACATTTTCCATCATTTCTTTTTACTTTTTTACTATACCATAGTTTTTTCACTTTCTTATGAAAAAATTCTTACAATTTTATAAATTTTCATCATGACTCCAATACAAGCTCGTTTGACAAGCCAAGGCTTCCGCTCTATAATAGCCACAATAAGGAAAACTATTTTGAAAGCAGGTATTTTTATGGAATTTCCAAAGCAACTATTTTTATATTGTAAAGTTTACCCAGAAGCTCATCTTATCAATCATTTAAAGAACCTACCAAAAGCACGTCATTGTATCATTCATTCTCTATCAGACTGCACAACTAACCATTCTTTACTAACATTCCTCTCCAAAGAGGAGTCCCTTCCCTCAGGTCTTCTTATTACCGATACAAAGGAAAATGTGCCCCTTTCTCTTTTCCCTACCATCGGTTTTGGAACAAATGATTTATTTGGAATCCCCTATGTATTTGAAACCCTTGATGCATTAGAGGATGATGGAATTCGTCTTGCCTTTTGCCGTTTTCACAAATTGCCTCTTACGATTTTGGAAACAGAACGGCTTATCCTAAAGGAATGGTGTCCAAACGATGCTATCGAATTAAAAAAACTCTATGACTCCTTTCCTTCCTCTGATAATCTTCCACCGCTCCCAAATACAAAGGAAGAATTACAGCAATACTTATCCGATTATCAAGCGGGAGCGTATGGTTTTTTTGGACATGGTCTATGGGCAGTCGTCGAAAAAGAATCCAACCATACGATTGGTCAATGTGGAATTGAATATAAGGAACGGGATGGAATTGGTCGTTATGAACTTCAATATATGATAACTCCTTCTTGTCAAAGAAATGGATTTGCATTTGAAATATGTTTTGCGGTCTTA
>DVIZ01000173.1 GCA_018710905.1 Candidatus Scybalomonas excrementigallinarum
TAATTATTTGTATTTTTTTCTTGGGAGCCATATAGGAGATCTGAATATTCTTTAACTTTAGCTTTATTTGAACTATTAAGTTTATAGTAACTTTTTATTTCTAAATCAGTATGTGTAGAATTTTTAAGAAAATTTATATAGTCGAGAACTAATTTTTTATTTTCGGTAGAAAGTTGGGTTATATTTCTAATTAATGTAATGTTACTTTTATCATGGAAGAATACATCGTCTTCATAAAGTGATTCAGGTGGAATGCCTAGATGTTTACATATTTTTAAAATATTATCAACACTAGTATTTCCAATGCCTCTCTTTAATATAGACACTAGGGTAGTATAAGGCATACCAATGTTTTTTGTAAATGCTCTAAGACTACCATATCTATCTTCAATAATTGTACGTAAAAATTCTTCTCTACTCATATTATCCTCCTAAGATTGATATTTTAATAAGTTATATTATACAAGGTATATACGCACTTTTGTAAAAAAAGGGAGAAAAAAATTATACCCTAGACTTTTAACTGTTGAAAATATACGAAAATGAGTATAATATAATTAATATAAAACTCAATTTAGTGCAATTAATATATTGTGTTACTCAAATTCGTTATAAGGAGTGGAAAATAATGTTAGTAAATTTAATTAATGAAAAGAAAAATAAAAAGATAACATCTAAACAAATTGCTAATCTACTAAATACTAGAGAAGCAACTATATCTGATAAATTAAATGGCAAATCACGTTTTTCATTTGATGAAGCTATAACAATACAAAAAGTTTTTTTCCCAGAATATAAACTAGAATATCTTTTTAAACATGATGAATAGTTAAATTATATGATGGAGTGCAGGTGCTAAGTAAGGGTTCGAGTCCCTTAACTCTAATTACAGCTTAATAATTGTTAAAAAAGTAATCTGTTTTACAATTCTTAGTTTGAGATGAAGGTGTCTATTTTACTAATAGGTGGTGATTTAAATGGATAAAAGGAAAAGAATTACAATAACTTTTTCCTGAAAATATGTATAAAGTTAAAAAGAAAACCAAAAGAATAGGTATTTCAATGAGTACGCATATTCTTTTGGTTTTGTAAAAAGTATTGTATAGTGCAATTCTTCAAGATCATAAATTATATATTAATAAAAGTTGGTGAGTAAGATGAGAAAAAGAATGACACTTCGTTTATCAGATAACATACATAGTGAAATTAAAAAAGAAGCTAAAAAATTAGATATCTCAACAAGAGATTTAATAATTCTTATCCTTCAGAACTATGTCTGTCAAGGTACTCACGAATTGCTACAAGAATTTCCTTAGAAACGGGACGAAAATTGTTATCAGCTACTTCTTTTAATTCATCAAACAATTCTTCAGGCATACGTAAAGTAAATCTTTTAATATTATCAGACATGATTCAACCTCCTTGATGTCATTATACACTAAGAAGGTGTCATTTTTCTTATTGACACCTACTAGACACCAATATATAATAAAGGTGTCAAGGAGGTGTCTAAAATGACTGAATTTACTTTAAGATTATCTACAGAACTTGATGATAGTTTAACAAAGCTAGCTGAAAAAGATGGAATTACTAAAACTGAGGTTATCAGAAAAGCATTAAAAGAACATATAGAAAAACAAAAAAACAAGTAGAGTGCAGGTGCTAAATAAGGGTTCGAGTCCCTTAACTCTAATAGCAGCTTTGACATGGCTGCAAAAATAAAAAACATATCAATATCAATCCAAACAAAACATACTAATTAGTTCCTGTTATGGCAACGCTTAAGCGTGGAAGTTCGATTCTTCCGACAGGAATTACAACTCTATTTGATGAGTTGTAAAAACTAACCCCCATAGGCTACCTCATGAAATAAATTATTGCTTACTCAAACTATTACTAACTGTTATTAATCGCATCGAGGTAGCTATTAGGAGAATGTGTCTTTAGGGCTAGAGTTCAATCTCAGCATTCTCATAGGCTTTACCGAAGCCTATTATTTATCTATTTTTTATTTAATTTAGTTGTTGTGGCTAAGCATGATCCTGGATGCTTCAGAAGGTTCGATTCCTTCTTAGCCGTTAAACGTTAATGTAAAAAAAGGAAGTGTCAAATATGCGAAAAGAAAACAAAGTTCCACAAAATTTTCTCTTTATAGACGTAGATTTATTTAATAATCCTAAATACCATACTTTGAGTAATACTGCTAAGTTAGTTTATTCTTTGTATACCTCTAGATTTAGGATTTCCTTCTACCACTATCTGGAAGAAGATTACACTTATTACGATGCAGAAAAGGGGTTATTTATATATTTTTCTAATGAAGATCTAGCTAAAATTCTGAATGTCTCTACACGTAGTATCACGAACTATAAAAGAGAGTTATTAGAATTTGGACTAATTGAAGTTCAAGATACTAAGAATAACGGACACAGAATATATGTAAAGGATGTGGAAGTAACTCCAACAGATCTTGATAAAGAAGATTTAGTAATGCCTTACTTTGCTACTGACAAGGAAGAATATCCTAGTGAGGTAATTAGTGATACAAACACAATGGAAAATAATTCCGTAATAACGGAAAAAATTTCTAACAACAAAGAGAAAAAAATTCTATTAAGTAAGAGAAATTTAAAAACAAAAGATATTACATATGATTCAGGTACGGGATATATTCCTAATAATAATTCAACTCAACCTCAAACTAACTCTTATCTAAGAGATCTATCTGTTGAATCCATTGGAAATAGAATTAAGAATCAAATATCTACTCCTGTTTTCGCAAAAATTAAAATGTTGGCTCAGAATTCTTACGAAAAAATAAAATTCTATGCTGACACTATTTTTAAAGCTAAAAGTCAAGTAATGAGTCGATTATTGAACAACCCTAATTGGCTATATCGCCAAGAATTTCAAGAAGCTACACGCTTTGAGAGTAATATTTTCCTTGCTGATGGGTTAGAAAAATCGTTATTGAAACTAGCTGAGATTATGTATAAATCTGATACTAAAATCCATTCTGAAGAGCGTTTGTCCTACGTTTACTTAAGAAATGGTCTAGCAAATTCGACCAAGAAATATTTACTTGATAATTTTGAATTTTCTGATGATGAAAGATATCAGATAACGCAGGCCTTAGCATTTTAGGAGGTGGATTTTATGGAAAAAAAGGATGTATATGCATACACTCCGACTGTAAATATTGAGAAATATGAAAAATTGGATTCTGAAGAAAGAAAAGATTATTTGTCTTTGGACAAAAGAATGCACAGAATAACTGAAGGCTTTGCTTACGATGTGGGGAAAGTTTTAAAGGATGCTCAAGAGAAGTTTAGAAATCAAGGGCGAAAAGATATATTCTCGTTCACAGATTGGCTCAAATCGTGGGGATTTGCCAAGAGTAGAGCATATCAGTTGATTAATTTTACTGAATATGTTGATAAATTGCAGAATAACACTGAACTAGATGGTCAGAGCATGGTTGAAACATTCAACTCCTTACCGAAGATGATGCAGTATAGCATTATCAAAGATAGGGATCCTGATCATCAGAATCAAGTTGAAAAATTACTGTCTGAGAAAGTGACAGAAACTGAGCAATACAAGAAAGTTCTACAAGACTTCTATAACG
>DVIZ01000174.1 GCA_018710905.1 Candidatus Scybalomonas excrementigallinarum
TAGTTAATCTTTCCATCTTTACTTCATATGGTTCGCCATCATCTTCTTTTTCAGCTAAACCTACATAACGACCTGGAGTTAGGACATAGTCATTTTTAGCGATGTCTTCAATTTTAGCTACCTTACAAAAACCAGCTATATCCTTATATTCTTTATCATTTGTACCACGATAAGCATGATAAGTATCAGCAATTTTCTTTATATCTTCGTCAGAGAATCCACGGTGAGTTCTGTCTAACATTTCCCCTAATTCACGTGCATCAATAAATAAGGTTTCACCATTTCTTTTTCTTTCATCATCTGAAGATTTATCCATATCAATAAACCATAGAGAAGCTGGAATACCAGTTGTATAGAACATTTTGTCAGGAATTGCAACAATAGCATCGATCTTATCATCTTCAATAATTGCTTTACGAATTGCATATTCTTCCTTAGTAGATGTAGATAATGCACCATTAGCAAGGACAAATCCTGCTTTTCCATCTGGAGTTAACTTACTAATAATATGTTGAATCCAAGCATAATTAGCATTTCCTACAGGTGGAACACCATATTTCCAACGAGCATCTTCTCTTAGCTTTTCACCACTCCAGTCTTTAATGTTGAATGGTGGATTAGCTAAAATAAAATCAAACCTTTCACCTTTGTGTAAGTCATTAGTAAAAGTATCACCTTGATGTTGTCCAAGATTGTTGTCTATTCTACGAATTGCCAAGTTCATCTTAGCTAATTTCCAAGTAGTAGGATTGGATTCTTCCCCATAAATTGATAAGTCCCCAATTCTTCCTTGATGTTCTTGAACAAATTTTCCTGATTGAACAAACATTCCACCAGAACCACAACATGGATCGTAAATTCTTCCTTTGTATGGTTCGATCATTTCTACTAAAGTTTTAACAATAGATTGTGGTGTATAGAATTCTCCACCAGTTTTTCCAGAACCAAATTTATTCAAGAAATACTCATAAACTCGACCTAGTAAATCTAACTTTCCATCACCTTTTAAACTAATATTTGAAACTAAATCAACTACACCACCTAATCTAGTTTTATCTATATCCGGAGAAGCATAATTTTTATTCAATACCCCACGGAGTGAATTGTTATTTTTTTCAATAGCATCCATCGCATTATCAATAATTTCACCGACTTGTGGTGTTTTGGCTGCTTTTTGAATTACACTCCAACGAGCTTCTTTAGGTACCCAGAAAATATTTTCAGCTAAATATGCATCTGGTTCTTCAACTTCTTCTGGATAATCAGAGTTTAAAATCTCATCTCTTTTTTCTTCAAATGAATCTGATACATATTTCAAGAAGATTAATCCTAATACAACATTACGATATTCTGATTCATCCATACTTCCACGTAATTTATCAGCAGCCTGCCACAAATCACGTTCAATATTTAATTCTTTTGTCTTTTCTACCATTGTCTTACTCCTTTATATGACTATCATAATTATTTTATCAGTAACTTTTTTCTTGTAAAACCTAAATTCGCGATTTCGACACAGGACCAATTTTCTAATTTATACAAAATTATCTTTGATATCGCTTTATTTGCATAAATTTTAGAATTTCTCCTGTGTCTAATATTCAAAAATTGACTTTTACTTAATTAATTTTTCTACTTCCTTTAATTTGTCGTCAGTTACTAGTTCCCTCATTATTTTATTTAGTTCCTCATCAACATTGCCTATCTTATTATCAATCTTTGTCAAATTTTCAAATTCTTTTTGTTGATTTAGCTTTTCTTGAAATTGATATTGATTAATATAGCGAGCCATTGTTAAATTAAAATCATTTTTTTGTATTTCTTCAAAAGATATTTTACGAGAGAAATTCTTTACTTCTTTTTGATTGTTAAATGCATCCACAATCTTTCTAATATTATCATCTGTTAAAACGTTATTTGATTTTACTTTCTGATATTCCTTACTTGCATTAATGAAGAATACATCTCTGTCTTTAGATGACTTTTTAAGTACTAATAAACAGGTTGCTACGCTTGTTCCATAATAAAGTTTTTCTGGTAATAGGATAACTGCTTTTATCATTCCATCTTCTAAAAGTTTTCGTCTAACCTTATATTCTTTAGCAGCTCTAAATAAAATCCCTTGAGCTGATAGTGCTATCATCGTACCATCATCTGATAATTTATCTAAACCTTCTAAAATAAATGGCCATTCATTTTTATTAGGGAGTTTTCCATAATTTTTATAGCGATCATCTTGTTCTAAGTCTTTACTTGGTCTCCAACTCATCGCTAATGGCATATCAGCTACTACAACATCAGCCTTGCCAAAATTCCAATTACTATTTAATGAATCACCTAATCTTAATTCAATGTTCTTACTATTTATATCTTGTAAGATAGCATTCATTTTAGCAATTTCTAACACAGATTTATTAATATCCTGTCCATAATATTTATTCTTTTCGAAATTTTCACTATCTACATTTAATAATAAATTTGCTGTACCTACAGCTGGATCATATACTGTAATATTTTCTTTAAAAGAATCAACTAGCTTTACCATTAATTTATTGATACTTAGTGGTGTAAAACTAAATTCTGATCTTGATCCAGAACTTCTTGCAATCCAGTCTAATAGTTCTTCAAAACTTGGCTCTTTTTTCAGATACATCATAGCGAATATTAAATCAGCTACACGTCCTTCCATGTTGCTTCCTTTAATATCTTTAAACATATTTTTTAAAATAGGATTTTTCTTTTCTACATTATAGAGAGATTTTATAAGATCTTCATATTTAAATTTTCTATCCTTATATAATAGATAATGATGATAGTATGTATCTTTAGGATCAATCACTAACTGTGTATTTTTATCTGTACCATCGCTCATTTCATATTGTTTTTGAACTTCTAAAATATCTTCAGTAGAATTAAAAGCTCTTAATGCCTTTTTAGAAATTTCTAGATAGAAAGCTATTTTAATCATATATTCTTCGTTACTTATTTCAAAATCATTAACTGATAATCTCTTTTCCAATTCTTTATCCATTTTCAACTACACTCCTATTATTAAGATCTTTTTCCCCTAACATTTGTAAATACAAATTCTTTTCTAACTCTGCTTTTTCCATTATTAAGGTATATTTTCTTAAAGTTTCTTTATACGCTTCACCTATTTTTCTTTGTTCATCAATAGTTGGTAAATTAACCTCTAAATTTTCAAGATTTACTTTAGTCAACTTTTTAATGACTGATCCACCCATAATACTTGCTTCTTGATATTTGATATATTCCGATTCATTTAATAAGTAGCATAAATACCATGGATCTAATATTTCTTTATTATTAATACTTAACTTCATAAAAATTTGATTAAGTAATTTACCAGAATTTTTAGTATGTACCACACTAGCCGTATTTCCCACTGTATTAATTACAACGTCTCCTGTCGCTACAATATTCTTCCTATAACTCACTTCATGTTTGTGATCCTCTCCATGACCTAAGTCATAATTTACATCTTCAAGTGTATATAGTTCATACTCATTATCTTTTAAGCGAACGGTATTCACTCCACTTTCAATTTTTATCAGTTCTTTTAATTTCATATTTCTACTCCTTTTAGTAATTTTTTTTAATTACATATCAACTTACAAATTTATAATATCACCGTGCGATATTATTTACAACACTTTTTTGTAATTTTTTTTAATTACTATAAAAACAGGATGATTATTAAAAATAAAAAAGACACC
>DVIZ01000175.1 GCA_018710905.1 Candidatus Scybalomonas excrementigallinarum
TTTATTTATTACAAAAGGTATTAGGGGCACGTTTTCAAATAACACTTGACTTTTCTCTTTTACTGATTGCTTGTTTTTATGTTTTTAATATCCAGATTCCAAAACCACATGGAAAAACAATTGCCATTGCATCGATTCTCGGTGGGTGTGCATTAGTTCTATGCCTTCAGTTATTATAAAAAGAGAAAAGTGCATCAGAAAGGAAAAAAATGAAGTTTAGAGATCGAGCAGGAAATCAATGGGAAGAAGTATCTTCCCAAGATAAATTATTAGAAAAATTATATGAATCACAAAAAGGGAGAATGATATTAAAAATTTTGACAATGCCAATTGTTTCAAAAATAGGTGGAAGATGTCTTGATACTTACTTGTCGAAGGTTGCCATTGTACCATTTATTCGGAAAAACAAGATTCCCATGGAGCAATACGAGGAAGTGTCTTATCGTTCTTATAATGATTTTTTTACAAGAAGGATCAAAGAAGAGTATCGGCCCATCTGTCATGATAAGACAAGTCTGATTGCTCCCTGTGATGGAAAAGTATCGGCGTATCCCATTACAAAACAGGGTGGATTTGTTGTAAAGCATACATATTATACGGTACGTTCTTTGCTTCGAAGTGAGGCATTAGCAGAAAAATATTTGGGAGGCACAGCTCTTGTTTTTCGTCTTACGGTGGATGATTATCATCGCTATTGCTATCCAGCAGAAGGAGAGAAAACAAGAAATTATTATTTAAAAGGAAAGTTTCATACCGTAAATCCCATTGCCAATGATTATTATCCGATTTATAAAGAGAATGCAAGAGAATATACGTTATTAAAGACAAAAGAATTTGGTGTGATTTTGCAGATGGAAGTGGGTGCTTTAATGGTTGGCAAGATTAGCAACTATGAAGGGAAGGCAACAATCAAAAAAGGACAGGAAAAAGGAAGATTTGAATTCGGTGGTTCCACAATTATTTTATTATTGCAAAAAGATAAAGTAAACGTAGATTCCGATTTATTAAAAAATACAGAAGAAGGTTTTGAAACAATTGTGCGATTAGGAGAGGTGATTGGGAAAAGTTATCTAGCATAATTTTTTTGCTTGTTCATATAGTGTACAAACAAAGTTAGGAAGCAAAACAATGCAGATGGAACAGAGATTAGAAATGATTGAGCGAATGAGAAATCAAGAGATGACAGAACAGAGCCGTTTGTATCAGGCATTACATAGTAGTGGTTATTCCAATAGACCAACCTTTATGCATGAGACAGAATATTCTCCTTATTATATGGAAGATAGTTATCATAGGGAGAGGAAAGTAGATGGTGGACATGAGGGCATCTCCTTTAAAATTCGTATTTTATTAGCTATTAGCCTTGGTATTTTTTTGTTTTCTTTAAAAGGGAGCGAACAAGAAGTTATCGTCCAAAAGGCGATGAAACATTTAAGTGACTATCCGACGATTGAGGCTGTGACAGATGAGCTCTATGAAGAAGTATTTCATGAAATAGGAAAAGTAGTTCAATAGTTTTTGTACATAGTAGAGCAACTGGATAATAAAGAAAGAGGAAAGAGTTTCGAATGATTGGACTCTTTCTTTTTTTATGCAAACCCATAGGAAAGTGTTGGACATGACATAAAATTCATGTATAATAGTGGGAGGTAAAATAATATTACAGAAAGAATTGGAGTACAAACTATGAGAAAATTAGCATTGTCAGATGAAATCTTGCTCCAAGTGGAAAAACCTGCAAGATACATCGGAAATGAAATTAATATGGTGACAAAAGATAAAGAAAACATAGATGTGCGATTTGGAATGTGCTTTCCCGATGTCTATGAAATTGGAATGTCTCATTTAGGAATTCAAATTCTCTATGATATGTTCAATAGAAGAGATGATGTTTGGTGTGAGAGGGTATATTCCCCATGGCCAGATCTTGATAAGATTATGAGAGAGCAACAGATTCCTTTATTTGGCTTGGAGTCACAAGAGCCAGTAAAAGATTTTGATTTCTTAGGAATTACGATTCAATATGAGATGTGTTATACCAATATTCTTCAAGTATTGGATTTATCACAAATTCCAATTTATACAAAGGATAGAACATGGGAACATCCGATTGTTATCGGTGGCGGTCCATGTACTTACAATCCAGAGCCATTGGCAGATTTCTTTGATCTCTTTTATATTGGAGAAGGAGAAACCATTTATTTTGATTTAATTGATCTTTATAAAACAATGAGGGCAGAAGGAAAAAGTCGTCAAGAATTTATAAAAGAAGCTGGTAAAATGGAAGGAATCTATGCTCCTTCTATGTATGAAGTCACATACAACGAAGATGGCACAGTAAAGAGCTTTGATCCGATTGATGATGAAATGCCAAGAACGATTCGAAAACAGGTACAGATGGATATGACTAATACGTATTATCCAGAAAAACCACTAGTTCCTTATATGAAAGTAACCCAAGATCGCGTTGTACTAGAAATTCAACGTGGTTGTATTCGTGGTTGTCGTTTTTGTCAAGCAGGACAGATTTATCGCCCAGTTCGTGAGCGTAATGTCAATATGTTAAAAGAGTATGCCATGAAAATGTTAAAAAACACAGGACAAGATGAAATTACATTAAGTTCATTAAGTTCTAGTGATTATTCTGCATTAAAAGAGCTCACATACTTTTTGATTGATGAGTGTCAAAAGAAACGAATCAACATTTCATTGCCATCTCTTCGTATCGATGAATTTTCATTGGATGTTATGAGCCGTGTCCAAGATGTAAAAAAAGGAAGTATGACATTTGCTCCAGAAGCAGGTTCTCAGAGAATGAGAGATGTTATTAATAAAGGACTTACGAAAGAAGATATCTTAAATGGTGCAATAGAAGCATTTAAAGGTGGTTGGAGCCGTATTAAACTTTACTTTATGCTTGGACTTCCAACGGAAACCGAAGAAGATATTAAAGATATTGCGCATTTAGCAGAAGATATCGCTATGGCATATTATACGCTTCCAGCCGAAGATCGTCATGGAAGAATTTCCATTACTGCTAGTGCTTCTTTCTTTATTCCAAAGCCATTTACTCCTCTTCAATGGGCCACAATGGTAAATATGACAGATTATAAAGAGAAAGCTCATATCGTAAATGATGAGATGAAAGCACAACATAATAGAAAGAGCTTAAAATTCCAATGGCATGATGCAAAGACAACGATTTTAGAAGGTGTTTTTGCAAGAGGAGATAGACGTCTTTGTAAATCCATTTATGATGCTTATAAAGCAGGTTGTATTTACGATGCTTGGACAGAATATTTCCAATATGAAACATGGCTTCAAGTGTTTGAAAACAATGGAGTGGATGTGGATTTCTATACAACACGTGTTCGTGAGTTAGATGAAGTATTCCCTTGGGATTTCATTGATATTGGTGTAACAAAAGAATTTTTAAAACGTGAATGGCTTCGTGCAACAGACGCTCAAGTCATTACGCCAAACTGTCGTCAACAGTGCGTAGGTTGTGGTGCAAAAGTATTTGGTGGAGGTGTCTGCTTTGAAAGTAAGAATTAAATTTACAAAAACAGGAAGTCTTAAATTTATTGGACATTTAGATGTGATGCGTTATTTCCAAAAGGCATTTCGAAGAGCAGAAGTGGATGTGGCTTATTCGAAAGGATTTAGTCCTCATCAGTTATTATCCTTTGCTGCCCCTCTTGGAATCGGTCTTACAAGTGAAGGGGAATATTTAGATGCCGAGTTTGAAAGCGTATTAACAAGCAAAGAAATGTTAGAAAAAATTAACGAAGTCATGGTGGACGAACTCCATATTTTAGAATTTAAAGAGCTTGACGACGATGCAGAAAATGCTATGGCTAGTGTAGCAGGAGCTGACTATCTTGTGAAAATTCGTGATGGATATTATAAAGATCATACCTTTTTTGAACAGTTAGATTCTTTTGCAAAAAAAGATTGTATTTGCATTTTAAAAAAGACAAAGAAAAGCGAAAAAGAAGTGGATATCCGTCCAATGATTTATAAAATTGAACAAAGAGATGATGCGATTTTTATGCAGTTAGCAACGGGAAGCGTCGCCAATTTAAAACCAGAAACGGTCATGATGGCACTTTGCAAAGAGTGTGGAATGGAATATGAACCATTTGGCTTCTTAGTTCATCGTTTAGAAACTTATATGCAAGATCCGAAAGAAGAAGGAAAACTCATTCCTCTTGGAGCGGTTGGACATGAGATTATGGAACCAAAACAAGATGGGAAGAAAGAAGCATGACTGGTAAATTTGTAGTGACAAATCGTAAAGGGCATATGGTTATGGCCCTTTACGAACAAAAAAGTTTATGTGAATTAAGCTTTGACTCTGGTAAAAAGCAAGGGGCTCTTGGTGATATTTATGTTGGAAAAGTAAAAAATGTTGTAAAAAATATTAATGGAGCTTTTGTAGAAGTAGGAGATCAAATGCTTTGTTATTATTCGATAGCAGATAATAAAAAGCCTATTTTTTTAAACGCAAAAAAAGACGAACACGTAAAAGAGGGAGATCTTTTATTAGTTCAAGTCCAAAAAGAAGCGATGAAGACAAAGCTAGCTGGGGTCACTTCTTATATTAATCTAACAGGAAAATACCTTGTTTTAACGGCAGGAAAGTGTGCGATTGGCATTTCTAATAAGATTACAAAAGAAGAAGAGCGTAGACGGCTAAAAGATGTAATAAAAGAAAGAAGTTCAAAAGAGTATGGCTGGATTGTTCGTACAAATGCGGTAGGAGTCGCAAGGGAGCGTTTACTTTTAGAAGCGGATCGTCTAAAAGAGCAGTATGAAAAATTATTGGAAGTTGCAAAGTTTCGAACAGGGGGACATTTATTGTATGAAGCACCCCCTTCTTATTTGACCGAACTTCGCGATCAAAATAGCAGCAATTTTAATCGAATTGTGACGGACGATGAAAAGGTCTATTCTGAGATGAGAGAGTATTTATCAACTTATCAGCCAGAGGATTTAGAAAAATTAGAATACTATCAAGATGAAAACTTTTCTTTAATGGCATTGCTTGGGCTAGAAAAGGATATAGAAGAGGCCTTGAGGGAAAAAGTTTGGCTAAAATCTGGAGGATATCTGATTATTCAACCGACAGAAGCGATGGTTGTGATTGATGTCAATACAGGAAAGTCTGTTTCGAAAAAGAAGACGAAAGAACATTTCAAACAGATCAATTTAGAAGCGGCAAAGGAAGTCGCAAGACAACTGCGCCTTCGAAATTTATCTGGTATTATCATTGTCGATTTTATTGATATGGAAGAAGAGGAAGACAAAGAAGAACTGTTGCAGACATTGCGAACTTTTGTAACAAAAGATCGAATCAAAACCGATGTCATTGATATGACACGCTTAAATCTTGTTGAGATAACGAGAAAAAAAGTAAAAAAACCAATTTATGAGCAATTGAGAGGAAGTGGGGAAGATGTTTAATCGCGTGGAAATAAAGCAAAATGCAAAAGAAGCTTTAAAACATTTTTATTTGTTTGGGTTACTTGCGTGTTTGCTCTATGCCCTAATAAGCGGTAGTGTTTTCGATATGTGGGATCGGTTCCAAGGATTTTGGAGTATATTTCGTAGGGAAAATTTATATTTCTATCCAATTAGCACAGCAACAAGAGGAATCGGAATATTAAGTCGTTGGGGAAATCCATACTATTATATTACAGGTGGAGCACTTTTGTGGCTATTGGTACGTTTTTTATTGTCAATGATACGAGCCATTTTAGGGCTCTTATATCAAGTTTTTGTTGTTCATGTACTAGAAGTCGGATTGAATTCTTTCTTTTTGAAAAATCGCCATCAAGATACGGGAGTGAGCCAAATGCTTATGCCGTTTCAAAATGGTTATATGAATGTTGTAAAAGTATTATTTTTACGAAGTTTATATGTATTTCTCTGGGGATTGCTTTTTGTAATTCCAGGAATTATAAAATCTTATGAATATTTTTTTGTGCCTTATTTATTGGCAGAAAATACAGAGTTTACGGCGGAACAAGCCCTATCAATGAGCCGTAAAATGACAGAAGGAGAAAAATGGAAGATCTTTATTTTCCAACTTTCTTTTTTCGGTTGGTTTTTGCTTGCAACAATATTAGGAGGGTTTGGATGGATTTTAGTTATGCCATATTACGAAGCGGCAAAAAGTGAACTTTATGTTTGTCTAAAAGAAAGAAAACTTTAAAAAATAAGAATAAGTTTTTTTCAGAGAAGAAGGTAGGAGGATTCTATGTTTGATATTGTAGCATTAGGTGAAGTATTAATTGATTTTACACAAAGTGGTGTTTCTGAATCAGGAATGAGATTATTTGAGCAAAATCCAGGTGGTGCGCCTGCGAATATGTTAACAGCAAGCACTCGTCTTGGAATGAAAACGGCCTTTATCGGAAAGGTTGGAACGGATATGCATGGTACTTTTTTAAAAGAGGTATTAGAAGAACAGCATATTTGTACAAAAGGAATGGTTTTTGATGATAACTTTTTTACGACGCTTGCCTTTGTAGAGTTAAGTGAGTCAGGAGAAAGAAAGTTTTCCTTCGCAAGAAAACCGGGAGCGGATACGAAACTTCGTTTGGAAGAGATTGATAAAAAGTTATTAGAACAGACGAAAGTATTTCATTTTGGTTCTCTTTCTTTAACCGATGAACCTTGTAGAACAGCGACTATGGAAGCAGTAAAGTATGCAAAAGAGCAAGGTGCAATCATCTCTTATGATCCAAATTATAGGGAGTTATTGTGGGAAAGCAAAGAACAAGCCATAGAGCAGATGAGAAAACCAATTCCTTATGTAGATGTTTTGAAGATCTCTGATGAAGAGACAGAGCTGATGACAGGAGAAGCCGATCCAATTAAGGCATCAGAACGATTAGTAGAACAAGGAATTTCTATTGTAGTCGTTACCTTAGGGGAGAAAGGTGCTTTAGTTCGCACAAAAGAAGGATATTCCATTGTTTCAGGTTTTGCATCAAAAGTTGTTGATACAACAGGAGCAGGAGATTCTTTTTGGGGTGGATTTATTAGCCGAGTTGTAGTATCGGGAAAAGAAATCAATGCTCTCACATTAGCAGAATTAGAAACAATGATACGCTTTGCCAATGCTGTAGCAGGAATTTGCGTAACAAGACGTGGAGCGATTCCTGCAATGCCATCATTAGAAGAAGTGGAAGAAAAATTAGCACAAGCATAGAAGAAAACGATAAGAGAAAGCTGTTTGTAAAAAATGCAACAGCTTTTTTATTCTTTTTTACTCTTTAAAACAAGCCGTATTTAGCTTAGGGGAGCAAGTGAGAGCGTGGTTTAAAAACGGAAACTCTGATAGCTAGAATTAACTTGACGTGTTTGTTAGTGAATTCTATAATAGAAATAGGTTTTAATTGTCCGAAAATTTTATGTGTGATGTAAGGAGAGATGCCTATATGATGTACAATCCCCAATTAGAAACATTTATCTGTGTTGTGGAATCTGGAAGTTTTAGCAAAGCATCGGAAAAATTATATATTACCTCCCCAGCAGTTATTAAGCAGATTAATTCTTTGGAAGATAGTTTGAATTTGCAGCTATTTGAGCGGACACATAGAGGACTTATTGTAACGGAAGCAGGGAAGTCTCTGTATCAGGATGCGAAATATTTGATTCAGTATTGTAAAGAATCTTTGAATCGAGCTGAAAGTGCAAGGAATAATAAGGAAGAGGTTATTCGTATAGGAGCTTCTCCTATGACACCACCGCAGGTTTTTATGACCCTATGGCCGAAAATACAGAAATATTGCCCAGAGTTAAAGTTTCAATTAATTCCCTTTGAAAATACTCCTGAAAATGCAAGAGAAATATTAGGGAATCTTGGGCAAAATATTGATGTGGTCGCAGGAATTTTTGATGACACGATGTTGAATTTAAGAAAATGTAATGGGATAGAGTTGTCAAAGGAAGCTTTTTGCTGTGCGTTATCTCTTCATCATGAATTGGCATGGAAGGAAAGGCTTACATTAGAAGATCTGCACGGACAAAATATTTTGATGATGCGACGGGGCTGGAGTAAATATGTGGATATTTTAAGAGATGATCTGTGGAAAAATCATCCAGACATTCATGTGATAGATTTTGATTTTTATAACACAGAAATTTTTAATCGATGTGAAAACAGTAATGATATTTTGTTGGCAATTAAAAATTGGGAAAGTGTACATCCGCTTATGAAAATTATCCCAGTAGAATGGAAGTATGAAATCCCTTTTGGGCTACTATATTCTACAGAACCTTCTTTAAAAGTAAGGAGATTGTTGTCTGCTGTTCAAAAGGCAATGGAGGAGACATAACCGATAGGTTTATACTGCATAACGAAAAGAGACTTCTTATGAGGTCTCTTTTTTTTTATAATTTAATATAGAAACAACGAGCCATGCGGGAGCATTTATGTTCCTTATGTTTTTGATCCGATATCTACGAAAGGAGAGGCTATGAACAATTTTATTTTTGAAAATGCGACAAAGGTATATTTTGGGAAAGGCTGTGTGAAAGAGTATCTGTCTTGTTTTGTAGAAAAATATGGAAAACGAGTAATGATAGCTTATGGTGGTGGTTCCATTAAAAAGAATGGGATTTATGACGAAGTCATTGCGATTCTTGAAAATGCAGGAGCACAAACGGTGGAGTTTTATGGGATTATGGCAAATCCCACTTATGAAAAGGTATTAGAAGGGGCAAAACTTGCCAAAGAACACAAGGCCGATTGGACTTTGGGAATCGGTGGCGGTTCGGTTATGGATTGCTGTAAAGCTGTCTCTATGGCAGCAGTTAGCAAAAAGGATATATGGGATAATTACTGGGCGAAAACGGGAATTCTCGATTTTGAACCATTGCCATTAGGAGTCATTGTCACAGTAGCAGGTACAGGCAGTGAATGTAATGGAGGAGCGGTCATTACCAATGAAAAAGCAAAGATTAAAACAGGAAGGGATTATCCTAAGTGCAATCCAAAGTTTGCTTTGCTTGATCCCGTGTATACATACAGTGTTCCTGTGAATCAGATGGTTTCTGGAGGTTTTGATAGTTTATCTCATATTATGGAAACGTATTTTAGCGAGCCAGATACAGACAATGTGTCCGACGATATTTCTGAGGCTTTGATGAGAAGTGTTATTCATAATCTGCGGATTGCAATTCAAAATCCAGAAGACTATACAGCTAGGAGTAATCTTTTATGGGCATCTACAATGGCAGAAAACCGTATTATTAAACTGGGTAAGAAGTGTGACTTTGAATGCCATCAAATGGAACATCAGCTAGGAGCGTATACTAATTGCAATCATGGTTATGGTTTAGCGGTATTGCATCCAGTTTATTATCGACATATTTATAAAAATGGATTAGCAAAATTCGTCCGTTTTGCAGAAAATGTATGGCAGATTCCTAGGGAAACAAAAAGTGAAGAGGAACTGGCAAAAGCAGGTGTAGAGGCTTTGGCAGATTTTATTAAAGAAATTGGGCTGCCTACCACACTAAGAGAGTTAGGCGTAACAAAGGAGACACCGTTAAAAGAGATTGCGGATTCCTGTAACTTGGCTTTAGGAAGCTATAAGAAGATGACCCATGAAGAAATTTTACAAATTTTTAGAGAGTGTTACTGAGAAAGAAAGGAAAGAGAAAATGAAAGTATTATTGATTAACGGAAGTCCTCGTAAGGAGGGAAATACATACCTTGCATTGAGGGAAATGGAAAAAATCTTTGAACAAGAGCAGGTAGAAAGTGAAATTATCCATATCGGAAATAAACCAATTCGTGGATGTATCGCCTGTCGTGTTTGTGCCCAAAAAGGGAAATGTGTATTTGATGACTGTGTAAATGAAATCGCACCGAAATTTCAAGAGGCGGATGGGATTATAATCGGCAGTCCCGTGTATTATGCATCGGCAAATGGTACGCTCGTATCGTTTCTAGATCGGTTGTTTTTCAGCACTCCTTTTGATAAAACGATGAAGGTTGGAGCGAGCGTAGTTGTGGCAAGAAGAGGAGGTTTATCATCCACTTTTGATGAATTGAATAAGTATTTTACAATTTGTGGAATGCCAATAGCATCAGGACAATACTGGAATAGTGTCCACGGACGAGAGATAGGGGAAGCGGCAGAGGATGCAGAAGGGTTACAGGGAATGCGAACATTAGCAAGAAATATGTCCTTCCTTATGAAAGCGATTGCACTTGGAAAAGAGCAGTTTGGTCTGCCAAAAAAAGAAGAATTTCAGAGAACGGATTTTATTCGATAAAAAGGGTTGATGATATTTTTGAAGAAAAAGAATGATAAAAAAATAAGTTTGATGTTGGCTATAGTTCTTTTGCTTAGTTTTATGCTTGCTGGTTGCAAAGACAATGAAAGAGAAATAGAAAATGAATCGGACCGTTATACGTTAAATACAAAGGTTGTGGAAGTAATGAAAGATCCAGTCTTTAGCGATTATGGTAGGCTAATATTTCCAGTGGATAAGACGATAGATAAGGAACTCAAGTTAAAAGATGTAGGAGATATTTTGACATGGTACAACAATGTAAGTCCCGAGCGGACGGTAGAAGTTGTCAATTATCTAAAAGATCAGGCAGAAATGGGTGAGCAGATTTTCTATAACATTTATACGGAGGAAGAAAAAGCAGCGGATCCTGACAAGGAAAATACGGGATTATTTTTCTTTCGAGGAGAGCCAAACGAAAAATTTGCGGTGATCAATGCAGGAGGAGGGTTTGCTTATGTTGCTGCTATGCATGATAGCTTTCCTCATGCTTTAGAACTGTCAAAGAAAGGGTACAATGCATTTGCCTTGATCTATCGTCCGGGAGCACAGACTGCCTGCGAGGATCTGGCAAGAGCGATTGCTTTTATTCATGAAAATGCAGAAGAACTTCAAATCGATGTTTCTGATTATTCTTTATGGGGTGGTTCTGCAGGAGCTCGAATGGCAGCATGGCTTGGTACCTATGGAACGGAAAGTTTTGGGGAAAAATCATATCCTGTCCCAACAGCTGTTATTATGCAGTATACTGGATTGTCAGAAGTAACTGGAAATGAGCCACCTACCTATGCTTGTGTAGGAACAAATGATGGGATCGCATCTTATAGAACAATGGATAGGAGAATAAAAAGAATACAGGCACAGGGAACGGATGCAGAAATTGAAATATTTGATGGTCTTTCTCATGGTTTCGGTCTAGGAGAAGGAACGGTTGCAGAGGGATGGCTCGATCATGCAGTCAGTTTTTGGGAAAGAAATATGGAAACTAGAAAGTCTTAGACGGTTTTTAGAAAGAAAAGGAGAAGAGCATGACTAAAAAATCAAAAATAAAAATTGTTGTAGATATGCTGATGACAATAGCCTTGCTTTTTCTTATGCCCTATGGAATGGTGGGAGAGACGGTTCATGAATGGATCGGGATGGGAATATTTGTTTTATTTCTTTTCCATCATATCCTGAATCGAAAGTGGATGGAAAATCTTTTGAAAGGAAAATATACACTTATGCGCACGATACAGGCCATACTTGTAGCCATGGTACTAGTATTTATGCTTGGCTCTATGATAAGCGGATTTATTCTTTCTAGATATATTTTTACTTTTTTGAATATTAAAGGTTTGTCATCCATTGCTTCCACCGTACATATGATTTGCGGATATTGGGGATTTATCTGTATGTCTTTGCATCTAGGCGTACACTGGAGTATGATGATGAAAATGGTAAGGAGAATCTTTCCGAAATCCTCTGTTCTAAGAAAAGAGATTGCAAGGGCAACTGCTTTGGTAATTGCGGGGTATGGTTTGTATGCTTTTATAAAACGAGACATTGGTAGCTATATGTTACTTAAAGTGCATTTTGTATTTTTTGATTATAAGGAGCCATTGATTTTCTTTCTATTAGATTATATGGCAGTTATGGGATTGTTCGTATTGATTGGGCATTATGTAAGCGAGGTTTTAAAAAATAGAGAAGATTTTTTAAAGAAAGAAAAAATGAGAAGATAATAACGTACCTGAAGTGGAAAGACAGGAGGCAGATATGAAAAAATTTACAGGAATGATTCTGATTTTGATAACATTTCTAGTTTTTACTGCTTGTCAGAATACAGACGGGGAAGCTGTTAGTAATTGGAATGGAAATACTCAAGGGAAAATATCGTCAGGATCAGAAGATGAGATAGAGAATAACAAGACTGAGGAGCAAAGAGAAGCAAAGCAAGTTTCTTATACAACGGAAGTTCCTAAAGAATACCGAAGGGAAGCACAGCAACAAGGAGAAATTGTGCGGGTGGAGTATGAAACGAAAGATTATACGAGCACATCGGATGAAACGATTATAAAACCTGCCTATGTGTATCTCCCTTATGGATATGGTGAAAACGATAGAGAGACAAAATATGACATTCTATATATGATGCATGGTTGGACTATGACAGCCGAAAGTTATTTTGATCCATCTTCTAGCGACATGATCGATTTATTCGATAATTTGATTGAAAATGGCGATATGCGTCCTACTATTATTGTAAGCGCGACTTTTGATACAGAAAACCAGCCACAGGACTTTGGAAGATCCACAGAAGAGATAGCGGAGTTTCATCAAGAATTGAGAAATGACCTAATGCCATATATCGAAAGCCATTTTCACACTTATGCAGAAGGGATCAGCGAAGCAGATTTTAGAAATTCCCGTGCTCACCGAGCATTTACAGGTTTTTCTTTAGGAGGTGTGACTACATGGTATCAGTTTGTCTATAATCTAGACTATATACGGAACTTTATTCCTATGAGTGGAGACTGTTGGATTCTTGGAACTTATGGTGGAAGATATCAACCAGTGGAGACTACAAAATATTTGGAAAATGTGGTGAAGGACGGTGACTGGGAAAAAGACGATTTTTATATTTATGCAGCCATTGGAACATCGGACCCTATTTGGGATCAGGTTAACAATCAGTTGGAGGAAATGATGAAAAGTGATGAATTCACTCCCGATAACTTACACTACGCCATAAAAGAAGGAGGAAGGCACGATATGGTTGCGGCAACGGAATACCTTTATCATGCACTCCCAATAATTTTTGGAGTGAAAACGAGGTGAGAAATGA
>DVIZ01000014.1 GCA_018710905.1 Candidatus Scybalomonas excrementigallinarum
AGATTTTCAAAAGTTATTGGATTATATCAATAACTTAGATAATTATGCTCTAAAAACCGAAACAGCATAAAAATAACAAAGAAAGACATCTGCAGAATCGTTATCCGACAGTTCTAAAGCAAAGCTCTAACACAATTCGTGTTAAATTTTCAAGGTACAAACAAAATCAAATATTTACAAACGTGTCTTTTGACACCCTAATCTCTATAGGAAATTCCTCGCAAGGCATTTTCTCTATCCAAGTATATTCATTTGTCTTATTGTAACGAAATCGTAAGAAAAAAAACATTGGGATCAATTGACAAAGAAATTATAGCACCATAAAATAGAAATTAGTGAGAATGGGAAAAAGAAATGGAAAATACGACAGAGTGAAAGGGAAGATCAATGAAAGTTTGTAAATCAAAAAAAATGAATGCCATTTTACGATGGTGTGTGTGTTTATTAGCTGTTTGTTTTGTTATGCAGCCTATTAGCATTATGGCTAAAAGCAGTAAGAGGGTGATTCGTTACAATGGAAAAGACTATGTGTATACGAAAAGCCAAGTGAATGTAACTGTTAATGATAAGACAGTGAAAACGCCTTTTGGAGGAATTATTTTAAATAATATTTCTATGTTACCAGCTTATGATACGTTCTATCAATCAGAGTTAGGTACCTATTATGAGTATGATGAAATCAGCAATGAGCTGACACTAGAAACGGTGGATACGGCTGTGCGTTTGCCAATTAATAAGAAGTATATGTATGTGGATGGCAAGAAAAAGACGATAAGTCAGGCAACGATTAAAGTCTATGATAAAAACACGAAAAAAACCCGTTTTATGGTTTCCGGTCGTGACGTTTCCAATGCGCTTGGATTTCAATATGAGTGGAATAATAGTAAAGTTACCTCTGCTCTTTATACAGAAGAATATCTAGATTCGAAAGAGGATGAAGTGGATACGGACACACCAGAGGAAGATAATTCGGATAATGAAAATCCAGACGATACACAAACGGAAGAACCAGATAACGATCAAAGTAATGATACAGAACAACCAGATAATACTACTTCGGATGAAGAGGATGATACCGATGCAGTATCCATTCCAAAAAATTATGCTTTAAAAATTCCAAAGCCAGAAAATATGGACATGGATAGTTATGAGATCGATGATAATTATTGGCAAAAAGAATTTACCATTACTTTTGATGATGATTATTCTGAATTTTATGAGGAGAATTCTATCATAAAGAAAAAGAGTAACGTAACCAATGTTTCCGTATCACAAGATAAGAATGATTGTACACAAGTTGTGTTAAAAACAAAGAAAATCCAAGGTTTTCGTATTACAGAAACGAAGGATGCGTTGTATGTAGAAGTGGATACTCCGCAAAAAATTTATGATAAAATCGTTGTTATCGATCCAGGACATGGAGGAAGCGATCCGGGGGCACAAGGAAATGGAATTGCGGAAAAGGATAAAACACTTGAAATTGCAAAAAGAGTCAAAGAGTATTTTGACGGAGAAGAAGAATATAAGGTTTATTTTACTCGTTTAGCGGATAGTGTTTCTGGTATGACAGCTGGAAGTTCAGGCGTGAAAGATTCTCGTATGTCTTTACCAGCTCGTTATAACTTTGCAAATGAAATTAATGCAGATTTATTTATCAGTATTCATTTAAATTCTTTTGGAAGTTCAGCAAATGGAACGGAAACTTACTATAGTGCAAAAAACACAAGTAAAAATGATTGGGGAATCACATCAAAAGAACTAGCAACTCGAATGCAAAAAGCGATACAAAGTGTGATTAACCGACAAAATAGAGGTGTGAAAGTAAATTCCAATTTAGCAGTATTAACCCATACCAATATGCCTGCTATTTTAATTGAAACTGCTTTCGTATCCAATAAAACAGATGCCAGTATTTTAAAGAATCCAGATAAGATCGATGAAGTGGCAAATGCCATTTACGATGTGATTGTTGGGACATTTGAATAAGGTTATGAAAAAACGATGAGAAACGGAAGGTGAGTTTCTCATCGTTTTTTATTTCATAGGAAATACCTTGTTACATTCATTTGTAAAAGTGCCATTTCCTATGAAATAAAAAAGCACTACGTGCGAACGATGCACAGGTCGCAATGGGGAAAATTTTACTTTATTTTTTCTTAATGGATAAAGAAAGATCTTGAGATTTTCTTTGTAAAAAGTGATGTTTTAGTTGGCTTTGCTTTCTTAAATTTAACGCTCGATCGGGGCGATCGGTAATAATACCTGCTACAGAAGAATGGAGGAAACGCTCAATAAGAGAAGGTTGGTTAACCGTCCATACGTAGATAGGAATTCTTTTCAGACGCATTCGAAAGAGAAACTCTTTTGTGAGAAATTGATAATGAGGTCCAATAAAATCAGCTTGACACCGACGAAGTCGACGTTCTGGAAAATATTCGTGAAGTCGTTTTTTAAAGTCTAATGTTTCGATGCCAATTAATAGACCTGCTGTAACATTGGGATCGGCTTTTTTTATTGTTAATACAGAACTGTCATGAAATGATTTCATAAAGAACTCAGAGTAAGAAAAATATTTCGTTGTAAGTGCTAACACTTCAAGTTCATATCCAGTTTCTTTTAGTTCAATATCCAGTCGGATTTTTCCTTGACATAAGCGAAGAACATCTTCAAAAAGAGGAATTTCATATCCCTGTGTCTTTGCAATATGATTGATTTCTTTATATGTTAGAGTGTGAAGAGGTTTGCTATATAAAGTGGGATTGTGGAAAATAATCAGTTTTTGATCAAGTGTTCGTCTAACATCAAATTCCACCATATCAGCACCTAAATCAATGGCAGTTTGAAAAGATTCTAAAGTATTTTCATGGGAAACAAGAGCAGAAGCTCCTCGATGTGCAATAATTTGTATTTGTCGTTTCATATTTTAACACCTCGATTCTAATTTACGCCAAAATAACGAGTCAAGTGAGGAATATTTGTCATGTTGACTCGTCTATGAGTGTGAGAAACTCGTGAAATGTGTTTCTTCTTTGTATTATGATAGCACTAATTTAAGAAATGCACTACTCTTTCTTTTATGTAAAAAATATAAGAAAAAGACGGAAAAAGTAGAGAAATAGTTTTAATTAAAAGTTTATAATTTTTAATGTGGATAATAGTAAGAAAATATTGAACCCAGAAATGGACTGATGTATAATAAAAATAAAGATAAAAAACCGATTCACTAGAAAGGGGGATTTTTTATGAAACACTTAATAAATTCTTATGAACAGGTTTGGAGCAAGGGATTGAATTTTCAAGATACTGTAGATCGATATGAATTTACGATACAAAGTTTGTTACACGGTATCTGCTATGTTCTTGTTGGAATTGTCTGTTCCTTGATTCCTCTATTGGATAGTAAGTGGATTTATTACATAACAGATTTCTTATTTCTAGTGCCGTTTATTTCATTGTGTGTTCGAAGGCTAAATGATTTAGAAAAAGGGATCTTTTATATTTTCTTGTTATTAGTACCAATTGTAAATCTCTTTTTTTGGTTTTATTTAATGAGGCAACAAGGGCATGGATTAATAGAAGAAGAAAATATTGCAATGCTTATTGGTCTTGTGTGTGGATTGATTGGTGTCATTATTATATATGGTATTGTTATAATTCTAAAATAGTAAAAAGGAAAAAATCGGAGCAATAAGATAGGCAAGAGAAGATATAAGAAATAAAAGATAGAAGATAAGAAATACTAGAAAGGTTTCAAGAAATGAGGCTATGATAAAATAGAAAAAGTTTATTTTGCCATAACCTCATTTCTTATCCCAAAAATCTGGTATCAGTTGATAAAAGAAAGCAATGACTGTTTTACAATTTAAGTGCGAAAAGCCCATTCCTTTAGGGTGGGATGAAAGCACTATTTATTTTAATTTTTTTGTGTATGTTTGTCTTTGTTTTATACATATTATATGCTATACTTATAGTATGAAAAATAATTATAGACATACAAACACAACAGTATCTTTGATAAATTATCATTTTGTATTTTGTCCTAGATACAGAAGAAAGATTTTTCTGATACCTAAAGTAGAACAACGATTTAAAGAACTGGTTAAATTA
>DVIZ01000176.1 GCA_018710905.1 Candidatus Scybalomonas excrementigallinarum
ATTAAAACTGATTGGAAAGGATGAATCGGATGACAATAACGAAAAAAAATAGAGAAGAGGAATCATTACAAGAACGTTTAATAGAAGAAATATTAAAAGATGCATCAAAGGAGCTGATTAAGAAAGAAACACTACCAAGAGAAGAAGATTGTGATTATGAGCCTTCAAAGAAATTTAAAAAATCTATGGAACGAATTTTGAAAAGCGCAGAACGAAAGGCTTGGTGGCAGGGAAATTATATAACAGTCGCAAAAGGAGCTGCAAGCGTTATGATCGTAGGTACGGTCGCTTCCGCTACAGTTATGAATGTAGAGGCTTTTAAAGTTCCAATCTTTAATTTCTTTATGGAAAATCAAGAGAAATATAGTAAGTTGGAGGTGAAAGAGGAAGGAAAGGAAGAAGAAGCTGAGTATGACTATAGTAGATTATTGAAAGAATATCCAGGAATTGCATTACCAATGAAAATGCCAGAGGAGTATCAATATCAGACCACAAAAGGAAGTGAAGAGAAATATACTACAATATACTTGAATAATAACAATAATGGAATGGTAGTGTTGTCACAAGTCAGTCGCAATAGTGCTTGGGATGTTGATACGGAAAGAAGTCCTAGTAAGGAGATAGAAAAAGATAATATAAAATATAAGGTTTTCTTAGATGGAGAAAATACTACAGTAGTCTGGAATATGGGAGAAAACTCCTATAACTTAAATGGACAATTGACCGAACAAGAAATTGAAAAAATAATCGAAAATATGTATTATCCAAAAGAAAAATAAAAAATTTTGAAAAAATGTGTCACAAAATAGTACCTTCAGTTGTTATATAGAGTAGAAGGGTAAAATAATTACAAAGGAGTAAGAGATGAGAAAGTTAAAAAAAGGTATTGCGATGCTAGGTGTTGCTTGTTTATTAAGTACGAATGTTGTAGCGCCAGTACAGGCAGGTGAAATCCAAACGATGACGAATGAAGAAGATGGAGTTATGCCATTATGGGATTATCTACAGACAACAGGTATTTCTTTTGATATTAATAGTTCTGGAAAAGCGAATTGTTTTAGCACTATGGTTGCGAAAAGTGCAAGTTATCAATGTAAAATAGAAAGTACATTATATCGAATAGCCGATAGCGGTTGGGAGACAGTAACTTCTTTTTCGGATACAGATAAAGGAACTGCAACAGCATCAAAATTACTTTATGTGAAAAAAGGATATTTATATGTGTTACGTTCTAAGTTTATGGTTTATAATTCTACTGGAACAACTTTATTGGAGAGTCATACAGCAGATTATGAACAGGGGTATTAATATTCTTTATACATCCTAAAGAAAATACCATCCTAAAAAAGTACCACTAGCTTTTCTAGCAAAAAATTTCTAATATCGATTTTCTAATAAAAGGAAGAGGAATGTTGAAATTTTATCATTGCTTTGTACCTATGAGGAAAAAAAGGAATTTGTTATCGGAACAAAGTGCTAGAACCAGCTTATGTGTTAAGAAATTAAAATTATATTTTTTAAAGTCCAAAAATTAAGAGAGATTAAACGAATCAGTGAATGAAGAAATAGGAAATTGTAGCATAAGAACCAAGGAAAATATTCCCATTATATCGTTTAATCGATCAATATTATTATATAATACTCAGTGATGAAAAATAAATTCTCCCCGAATTTTAAACTAATTGTCATAACAAATATTCACATAAAAAGGAATAGAACAAGGGACGATAAAAAATGAATGAAAGAAGTCTAGGAGCAAAGTAGGATAAGAAAAAGATGCAAAGAAAAGAGTGGAATTAGGAAAATAGAAACAAACTCTAGGAGTAGCGTTGATAGTTGGATAAAACAGTGATGAAAATTAAAAAATAAGACAGATAAATTATTTTACCCTTTCAAAAACAAAAATCTTTGGAGCAGCTATTAACGCTAGGAATAGAGGAAACGGAAGAGGAAAAGGCAATAAGAGAGAACAAAAGAGAATAAAGATGATTTAGTGAGAGATAGAAAAATAAGGAAGAAACATTACAATACAATATGCATTAAGACCGATTGAAAGTAAAAGTAGAACACGAAAAAAAGTGAATCTTTCGATCCGTTTTAAGGAATGTGGGGAAAGGAGTGTTACTCAAAATAGAGGGGTAACAAAAGTATCATGAAGCATGTAGCAAAAAATGTTTTAAAAGAAAAAGGAAACAGACTATATCACACACAAAATATTCAAAATATTAACATATTGCCAGAACATAAAAAATATACAATATTTCATCCAGATATTTCAAAAAAACAGATGTTTCATGGGTTATCTGAGTGCATTTACGACATGGATCGGCGGTGGAATGCAGAAGAAAGCGTTTTGAATCAAACAGAATTTGCAGAAACAAAACGAACGTATTTAAGACTACCTGCGAGAATTAAGCCGAATACTTATGATAGAATCATTCGTTTGACTAAAGAAGAAGATAAAAAATATTATTTTCAAATAGAAACATTTGGTAGCATTTTTGAGTTAGAGGTGAATAGACAATTAATAGCAGTGGGGGATGGGAAACAACGTTTTTATGAAATAGACGTTTCAGAGCATTTACACTCTGGAAAAAATATATTCTCGATTCAATTTTATGGAGAAAAGAAGTCCGTTTGGGAGAGTGCGAAGCTTTTAGTAAGGCCTATCAATCATATTGTGGACTATTCTATTGGATTTCAATACTTTGAACAAGAAAAAAAGATAAGAATCGATATTGAAGCCTTTTATAAAAATGAGGTAATACCCACCTTTTGCAGTATTGTTTCTCCAATTGGGAAAACGATAGGGAAGATAAAATTGCGCTTGGGAAAAGGAACTATGGAGCTACAAGATATCGAGCTTTGGAACCATGAAACAAAGAAACAATATCTGCTTGTGTTTGCCACAAAGGAAGAAGTGATTGCAGAAAAAGTAGGCTTTTTAGATATGAGCTTTGAAAATCAGCGATGCACCGTGAACGGGAAAAAAATGGAACTTCAAGTGATTAATTTGAGTAGACAGATCAAATGTCTGCCAGATGAGCTGCTACAAAGAGAGATAGTAAAAAAACTAAGAAGTTGGAAAAAAAGAAATTTCAATGCCATCTATGTAGAGGAAAAAATGCGTTCTGAATTTTTACAAGAAGTCTGTTGTGAACAAGGCTTTTACTATGTAATAGCACAGAAAGAATTTCAGATGGTGAAAAAAGAAAGTATTTTATCAGAAGAAGGAATCTTTGATCCTATGCCAAGTGTTTATTTTCCAATTGAAATTCAAATATTGGATCCGAAAAAAGGACTTCTTGGAATAAAAAGCAAGTGGAATTTTGGCAATATCAAGGAGGATTATTATATCCGAATTTGTGTCTATCAAGAAGAACAAAGGATAGGGCATAATATAAAATATATTTTAGATTTTGAGCCTGAGACTATGGAAACAATCAATGTGAGTTGGATATCAGAATTAGATGGGAAAATAGAAATCCATGTAGAATTGTATCAAAGTGTTGGAAACGAACTGATACCAAAAGATTATTTATATGGTAAAAAAGTGCTTACTATTCAAAAATAGTTGTAATTCGTTCTTATCAAAATTTTGAAAATATGATACGATAATGCTAACCAAATGAAAAAAGATTTTTTTCTTGTAAAAAAGTTAAAATAGAATGGGAGGCGGAATTGTGGATCTGCAAGTAGGAGATATTATCAAAATGAAGAAGCCACACCCATGTGGTGCGAATGAATGGGAAATTTTGCGAACAGGTATGGATTTTCGACTAAAATGTGAAGGGTGTGGACATCAAGTGATGGTCAGCAGGAAATTAGTGGAAAAAAATTTTCGTGGAATTGTAAAAAAGGCTTGATTCTTTAGATTTCCTGTGTTAGAATTTTCAATTGTGATATACAACTAACAATCCTTGCTCTTCGGAAGGAAGGGCCAGAGTCCAGAAGGAGGTGCTGACACGATGAACAAATACGAATTAGCGTTAGTTCTTAATGCAAAAATCGAAGATGATGAAAGAGCAGCAACTGTTGAAAAGATCAAAGAATTGATCGTAAAATTCGGCGGTACAGTAACAAACGTTGATGAATGGGGTAAGAAAAGATTAGCTTACGAAATTCAGAAAATGAGAGAAGGATATTACTATTTCATCCAGTTCGAAGCAGTATCTAGCTGTCCAGCTGAAATCGAACAAAGAGTTCGTATCATGGAAACAGTTTTAAGATACTTATGTGTTAAACAGGACGCATAACGAATAGGAGGAACTCCATGAATAAAGTAGTTTTAATGGGTCGCCTTACAAGAGATCCTGAAGTGAGATACTCACAAGGAGAGAAAGCAATGGCGATCGCTCGTTACACCTTAGCCGTTAACAGAAGATTCAAAAGAGATGGCGAACCAGATGCGGATTTTATTCCATGTGTTGCTTTTGGCAAGGCAGGAGAGTTTGCAGAAAAATACTTCAAACAAGGTATGCGTATTGTAATCTCTGGAAGAATTCAAACAGGTAGCTATATGAATAAAGATGGTGTCCGTGTTTATACAACAGACATTATTGTAGAAGAACAGGATTTTTGCGAAAGCAAAAATGCGATGGGACAGAATCAGTCTTTTGACGGAGGCTATCAGCAAGCACCAGCTGGAAGACCAGCTCCAAGTGCAGCAGTTGGCGACGGTTTTATGAGTATTCCTGATGGAATCGAAGAAGAACTGCCTTTTAACTAATGATTGAATTTTTATAGGAGGTAATATCATGGCTTTTAATAAAACAAACGCTGATTCTCCAATGAGAAGAAGAGGCGGACGTAGAAGAAAAAAAGTTTGTGTGTATTGTGCAGATAAAAACGCTGTTATCGATTACAAAGATGTAAACAAATTAAAAAGATACGTATCTGAAAGAGGAAAAATTCTTCCTAGAAGAATCACAGGAAACTGTGCAAAACATCAGAGAGCGCTTACTGTAGCAATCAAAAGAGCTAGACATTTAGCTTTAATGCCATACGTAGCAGACTAATACAATCGTATCGTATAGAATCACCCCGTATCATTTGATACGGGGTTTTTTTATGTACTAAAAAAGTTGAGAGTGAGATCCAACTCTAGTTAAAGCAAGAATTAGATTTTCTTGCTCGATTTTATAAATTAAAAGCAGATCTGGAAGTACGTGGCATTCCCGATATCCTTTAGTTTTTTCATATCTTTTTTAAAGCTACTTGAATAGTATAGAGTTAATTTTAGCATATTTTATTTATCCTTTCTTTTGTAATTTATAAAAATGGAAGAGATATTACTATTATATAAAATCTCTTCCATTTTATAACTTATGTGTTAATAATGTGTCAAAAAATATACTTATAATTTATGATAATTCCATAATTTTTTCTTTAATCATTAAAAATATCATGGAACATAGAGGATACATCGTCATATCCTTTAAGAGTAGGATCTTTCTCTTTGATTCTTCTAATAATATCTTCACTTTCTTTTATAGCAGATAAAGTAGTTGAGTTTAATGTAGGTTGAAATGGTAACTGTTGTTCTCTAACTGCTTGTTTTAAAAACATAATGATTGCATTATTGAGTCCAATACCAAGCTCAGAAAAAAGTTTTGTGGCTTCTTCTTTTAATTGTTCATCAATACGGATACTTGTTGTTTTATTCATGGTGTATCTCTCCTTTATTTCTAACATATTTAAATAGTAACATATTTATAAAATAACATATTTCAGTAGTTTATTATGGTAATATTATTGTATCACAGATAGAATCATTTGCAATACTTTATAATATATTTGCACTACATACAATGTAAAATAAAGTAAAAATATGTAGAAAACAAAAGAAAAAATATAGTTTTATATTCGCAAAAAATAATAAGCTATAAAAAATTAATAATAATATTAATATTGAAATTAAAAATAATATGCATTATAATGTAAATAAATGACAAACTATAAAGATAATAAAAGATAAAATAAGAGAGTGATGTAGAAATAGGGAGGGATACAATGCCACGAGAGAGGAGAAGAGAAAGTAGTACAGGAATTTATCATATTGTGTTGCAAGGAAAGGAAGGACTAGGATTATTCCGTGAGGAAAAAGACTGTCGTTCCTTTCAGTATCTATTAGATAGTAAGTTAGAAGACATGGGAAACGTGGACATGGAATGTTCTTATATGGGGAAGAATCATTTTCATGCCATTATAAGGACCGATTATGGGGATATGAGCCATTTTTGCAGTCGCTTGTCATCTAGCTATGCATGGGCATATAATGAGGAGCATAATCGAAGAGGAAGTATTTTTGCAGGACGATTTTTAAGTGAACCAATTGAGAATCCAAAAGAGTATGAGCAAGTGATACAGTATTTAGAAAAACATCGAAGGAATTCTCATTGGAGAATGAATCCTTTTTATGAATTTGAAAATTGGAGGGAAGAAGTGGATAGAACCCCTGTCATTATGGATGTACCAGCCGATCTCCATCGACAGAAAGTAACGATTTTTGCAAGAATTGCAATAAAAGAAATGAGGCAAATGGAATTACTAAGAGTGGAGGAACTGGTAGAACAGGAAAAGATATGGATAGGAATACAAAAGGAAGCCAAGAGACTGTTTGGATATAGTAGAGATTTCAATAAAATTGTGAATGATTTCTTAAGAAATGGAAATAAACTTGCACCTCAACTAGAAAAGGGATACAATAAAAAACAAAAATCCACGGTAGAGGCAAACCATATTCTTCCTAAAAAATGGAGATGAAAATAAAAAATTAGGAAAATCAAAATCGCTTCTACTGGGAAGAGTGTAGGAGGCAAACAGGTGCAAGACAAAATAAAATCTTTGCTTCAGAAAGAATCGATACGATATCTTATTGCTGGCGGAGCTACGACCGCTGTCAATATTTTCGTATTTTATATCCTTCGTGTTCTATGTCATATGAATTTGAATACGAGCAACTTTATTGCCATTTTATTGGCCATTTTATTTGCTTATGGAGTCAATAAGGGATTTGTATTTCGTTCAAAAGTTTCTTCCATTCAAGAACTATTACAAGAATTGCTAAATTTCTTTGGCGCAAGAATTGTAACAATGGTGATTGAGATGGTAGGGGTTGGAATATTCGTAGATGGTTTGAATTTCAACGAGATGGGGAGCAAAATAGTCATTCAATTTGTTGTCCTTATATTAAATTATGTATTTAGTAAATGGTTTGTTTTTACAAATGCAAAGGGAAGAGTCGTTAGGGTAGCCAGTAAAAAGACGACGGGAACTTATCAGCTTTATTTATTAGCATTTTTAGTTCCATTTTTCTTTCTAGTGATTTGTTGCATTATTTTTGAAGTGGAGCCATTTGGCGATCATTCTCTTGTAATTATCGATGGACTTCATCAATATATGCCTTTCTTCTCTGAATATCAGAATAAATTACAAAATGGGGAGAGCTTATTTTATAGCTGGAACTCTGGGCTTGGAGTTAACTTTATATCTCTTTGGGCGTATTACTTGTCCAGTCCTTTGAATCTGATTATCGTATTCTTTCCACAAAAATATTTAAATGGAGTGGTAAGTTTTCTTATTATTACGAAGATCGCATTATCCAGCTTTACGATGGCTATTTATTTAAAGAATGCTATTTGGGCGCAGAAACGACCGAGAAAGATTGTTGCGAAAGATTGGCAAGTGTTTCTTTTTTCCATGGCATATGCTCTTAGTAGCTATATGATTGGATATAGTTGGAATGTCATGTGGTTAGAAACGATGATATTTTTACCACTGATTATTTTAGGAGTGGAGAAACTAATTGAGAAAAACGATGGAAGATGGTATTGTCTGTTTTTATTCGCTTCGTTATATTGTAACTTTTATATGACATTTATGACATGCCTATTTCTCGTACTTTACTTTTTATTATATCCACATAAAAGTGTTAAGAAGTTCTTTCAAAAAGGATTTATTTTTGCAGGATATTCTTTACTAGCAGGCGCTATGGCAGCCATTGTGTTAATTCCAACCTATGCAGGACTTATGACAACTTCCTCCGCGAAAATGCAATTTCCGAAGCCGGAATGGTATGTGGATTTCTTTACAATTTTAAATTCCCATAGCATTGGGGCAAAAGTGATTACTAACGCACAAGGGGATGGAGGAACGAATCTCTATTGTGGAATTTTGACCATTTTTCTTTTGAATCTGTATATTATGAATCGGAAGATTAAATTGTCGGTTCGATTAAAACAAAGTTTCCTTATGATATTGCTTATCGTTAGTTTTAATTTGAACTGGTTAAATTATATTTGGCATGGATTTCATGATCAGTATGGGATTCCAAACCGATTTGCCTATCTTTATATTTTTATGGCTATTTGCATGGCCTATCAAGTGTTGCTTTGGATTAAAAGCTATCGGCCATATCAAATCATATGGAGCTTTGGTGTCTTAGTTGGAATGATGATTTTATCTTTCCTATTTGCTGATACAAAAGAACCTTGGTATAGCTACTTTATTACAGGGGCAGTCGCCCTTGCTTATACGATTCTTTTATTATTGTATACAGGCTGGAAAATGAAAAAAGTATATCTACAATATTTATTAAGCAGTGTTATGATTGTGGAACTGCTAGGACATACGATCTTTGCATACAATTGTACCGGCCAAGTGAGCATTAGTAAATTTTTCTCTACCACAGAAGAAATGGCTAGTGCAAGAGAAGTGATGTTAAAGGATAAGGGGCTTTATCGGGCGGAGCTTGCGAAATCAAAAGTCCTTGATGAAGTCACATGGAATCGTCTTCCAGGAGTGAATCTCTTTGGCTCTACTGCCATTGGTGATGTGGTTTATACGATGGGAAGACTTGGATTTTATTCTGCCGTAAATGAATACTTATATAAAGGGGCGACGCCAATGACCAATGCGATTCTTGGAATGAAATACTTATTTGTAAGACCGGGAGAAGTGAGTCAGTCTGATTTTGAATATTATAAGTCCATTGGAACGATCGATTTATATCGAAACTATTCTGCGTTGCCAATCGGGTATATGGTATCTGAAAAAGCAGAAGATATTTTATATCAGACGAACAATCCATTTGAGACACAAAATAACTGGATTGCGGCGACAATGGAAGATCCGGTCACTGTATTTGAAGAAGTGAAACAATCTGGAAAAGTACAATTAAATGGATGCACTTCTACTTATGAAAATGGTGGTACCGTCTCTTATGAAATGGTAGAAACAAAAGACGATAACATGGTCTATTATATTGTTCCTGAAAAAGACATGGATCTTTACGTATTTATTACGGGAAATCAAATTGAGAGAATTACGATTAAAAGCGGAGAAGAAATTCGTTGTAGTGACAAATTAAACTCGCAGATTATTCATGTAGGACAAGTAGAGGAAGGCGTTCCCGTTACTATTTCTCTACGAATTAAAAGTGCGGTAACGACAGGACAAATACGGATGATGGCAGCGGCTTTTAATGAACAAGCCTTTGAACAATATTATGAGGCTATGAGCCAAAATCCTTATGAGATTGAAGAACATACTTCTAATTTTGTAAAAGGAACGATCGATGTGGACGAGAAAGGTATTTTCTTCACAAGTATTCCATATGATAAAGGGTGGAAGATTACGGTAGATGGAAAAAAACTTGAACAGGAAGAAACAATCGCCATAGCGGATGCCTTTTTAGGATTTCCATTGGAAGAAGGAACTCATGAAATAGAGTTAGAATATACCCCAGTTGGATTTATCGTTGGACGAAATATCACTTTTATTGGGATGGGGATTTATCTTGGATGTCATGGATACCATATTTATAAAAGAAAAAATAAAAGAAAATAAAAATATTTTTATTTTGTTGCAATAAAAAAAGGAAATCATGCATTAATCTATTAGAAAGGTCAAAAAACCGTTAATTTGTACCTTTCGGGCCATAATTCTGTGATAGAAACAAGAAAAAAGTTACAAAAATCTTACGATTTCTTGAATCAAAACAGAAATTTTCAAATGTTGGAGAGCGTTTGAAAACTGAATATATCAATTTATTGTGTAGAATATATAATCAAGTTCTATATATTGTGTATGGAAACGTAACAAGTAATAAATTGAAGTAGTTTTTGCAAAATTACTGTTTTAGGAATAAATTAGCATATTCATATTGACGATAATTTACAAAACTGCTAGAATATATTCAGATATGGTTTCCTATAATTATGATAGGTAATTGTATGGTAACTACCAGAGATGAATCATTTCTGGTTCGCAAACAGACTTTAAGGAGTAATTTTTTACTTCTAGTCTTCCTTGCGAAAATGAAACAAAGACGTACATATCGTCAGACAAAGAAAGAGAGGAATTTAGAATGAGAAAATTCAAAAAAGCGTTAGCTTTCGCTTTAGCCTCTGCTATGATCGTTTCTGCAGTTCCAGCATCTGCTGCTGCAAAAACAAATTCAGCAAAAGGCACAAAATCTACAATCTACACATACACTGTAGACAAATCTAAAAAGGCAAATGCAAACAACAAAAGATCTTGGATCAAAGTAACAGCAAAAAAAGGCTATACATACAAACTTGTTAACAAAACAAAAGATATCGTATCTTTAACAAAAACAAGAGTAGAAGCTAAAAAAACTGGTACAGCTAAAATCAACGTAAACTTCTACAAAAACGGAAAATACGTTGAAACAAAATCTGTAAAAATCACAGTTAAAAAAGCTCAGATGATTGGTGCAGTAGCTTTAGACAAGAGCGAAATCACAGTTGGAGAAACAACAAAAGTAAACAAACCTGGAAAAGGAACAGCTTACTACTATTCTTCAAACAAAGACGTTGCTACAGTTGATAAAACAACTGGTGAAATCACAGCAAAAGCTGCTGGTACAACAACAATCTCTGCTGTAAATACAATTACAAAAGCTAGAGTATACCTTACACTTACAGTAAATGCTCAGTTTGGTGCAAAACAAAGTGGTGCAAAAGAAATCACTGTAACAGGAAGTGGATTCACTAAAGATACAAAAGTTGAAGTTAAAAGAGGAAATACAACTGTAGATATTGATACAGCTAAAGTAGAAGTTTCTTCCGATGGAAAAACAATGATTCTTCCTGTAAAAAGCACAATTTCCGCTGCAGAATATACTGTAACAGCTGGAGATAAGACAGCTAAATTTACAGGTGAGGCTAGTAAAGTAGCTAAAATTGATGTAAGTGATGTTGCTGTAGTAGATAAAGGAGTAACACTTCCAATCGCTAGCAATGCAACAGCTAGTGGGGCAACAATTGCTTATACAGTTCAGAACCAGTTTGGTGAAGATATTACAAAAACAACTAATGTACAGGCAAATGTAACTAGAAAATCTGAAACTCCATCTCAAGGAAAATTAAAAGTTTCATTAAATGCATACGATAAAGCAGGAGATGAAATTACTGTAGTATTTATTTACACAGAAACAGGTCTTTCTGTTACTAAAAATGTAAAAATTTCTAATGCTTCTACAGCAAATGAAGTAACAGTAAAAGGAATCTACAATGAATCTAAAAAAGAATTAACAGAAGATACAATGGATGGAAAGAATACTTTCTATTTATTATTAGATGTAGTAGATCAATATGGTAAAAATATGGCTAGCAAAGACTTTAAAGTTGGAACTGATATGGAATCTGACTTAATTGCATCTGCAGCTCCAGGAGCAACAAATGTTACTCTTGATACAAAAAAGGCAACAGTTAAAACAGTTGATGGAAAAGATTATGTTGCTGTACCATTAACGTTAGCTGATACAAATAATAAAGTTGGTACAGGTACAGTTAGTGTTGTGTTAATTACAAAATTAGGTCAATCATTCACTGGTTCATTTGAAGTAAAAGCAGGAACAAAAGTAGATACATTTACAGCATCTCCATCTGATGTAGTTGTTGCTGGTAAAGAAACAGTATTTGATTTTACAGCTCTTGATACATATGGAAATGATATTTCTGAAAAAGTAACAAAAGAAATGTTTGCACAATCTACACAAGATTCTTTATTCACATCTAAAGACTCAGGATACTTTAAATTTGTTAAAGATTCTAAAACAGGTAAAAACCAACTAGTATTTGATGCAACTGGAATTAAAAATGCCACAGCAGATAGAGTAGTTGTAGCATCTTTCATTACATCTACAAACAAGGTAGTAAATGTACAGTTTACAGTTAAAGCTAATGCTAATCCAGTTAGCTTAGAAAGCAAAGATGATTTTGCTATGATCGCTGTAGATGGAAGAGAATCTACTTTAAAAGCAAGTGATGTCAAAGTAACAAATCAATATGGTACAACTTATAAATTTGATAAGTTTAATACAGAAGAAAATGGATATAAATTGACATTAGAGAGCACAGAAGGTACTTCTGTTGTATTAAGTGGTAATGATGGTGCAGAAGCAACATTTAGAGCTAATGGAACAGAAGGTACAACAAAATTCACTTTAACTTTATACAAAGGAAGTGAAAAACTTTCAACAGAAGAATTCTCAGTTGTAACAAAGAAACTTAACGATGTAGTTACAAGTGCGAGCGATGTAACAATTACTGATATTCCAAAAATGTATGCTAAAAAAGATAGAGCATTAGAAGTAAAAGCTAAAGTAAATGGAATGGATGTTACATTAAAAGCAGGTGACGATTATACAGTAATTACTAATGATGTTACTAGTGTTGAAGGTGTTGTAACACCAGGTGCTATTAAAATTGCAAGTGGTAAAACTGAAGCAACTGGAAAATATACAGTCATTATTAAAAATGATGCTGGTACAGAAATCACAAAAGAAGTAACAGTAAGCAATGAAGCAAGAAAAGCTGATACAGCTAAAGTAAAAGATAACGCTTCAGATGTAGCTGCAGGAGAAATTAAACTTTCTACAGTATTGGATCAATTAGAAGTAAAAGATCAATATGGCGAAGTATTAAAAACAGCAGAAATAACAGGTGCTCGTGTAGCATTTAGCGATTACCCAGAAGGTGTTACACCAAAGAACAATAATACAGAAAATGCTACAGTTACACTTACAAAAGAACAATCTGTAACAGCTAAAGTAACATTTGCCGGTGGTTATACATTTACAACAACTATCGTTGCGAAATAATTATTATGAATGTAAGGTTAGAATAATAAAGATATTTAATTAAAGTCTTAATTATTTTACTTTTAAAAAAGGAGCTATTCACTAAGTATTTAGTGGATAGCTCCTTTTTTGTATAAGATATAAGGTCATATCATAGTTGGAGAGATTTTGAAATCAAACTATGTATAGCTTTGGAATCCCTTGTATTATAAATTTTCCAATGGAAGAAGTTGTAAGAGTTAGAAAATTAGTGTATGATAAAAAGAGATTTAGAGAAAAGGAGAAGAAGCAAATGACGAATGTAAAAAGAGAGTTACAAGAAACGTCTAAATCAAAAATTTTATTATATCCTCTTTTGGTAGTAATGGCAATTATTCCATTAATCGTTCATCAAAAGACTTATCCAACTCATCTTGAGCAATATTCATGGTATTCCTATGCAGAGACAGCGTATGACTTTTTCTTATATTATAAAAGTGTTTGGCTCGTTATTATGGCAGCTTTGATGTTGGTTATTTTATGCTGGAAAATGGTTAAAGAGAAAGAATATAGAAAAATTTCGATGTTTATGATACCAGCAGGAATTTATGGTCTATTTATTATTATATCTATGATATTTTCAAAAGATAGGACTATTAGTTTACATGGTATTGTGGAGCAATTCGAGCCAGGAACAGTATTATTAGGATACCTTATTTTTATGTATTATTCCTATTTAGTAGTTGATACGGAAAACAATGTTCAATTTTTGATGAGAGCATGGATAGTATCAATTGCAATACTTTGTATTTTAGGGTTATTACAAGTATTAGGACATGATTTTTTTGCAACAGATTTTGGTAAGAAATTGATTACTACTGGCGAAACATGGAAAAATTTAGAGTTTAGTTTTGGCGAGAATCGAATTTATTTAACTTTATATAATCCAAATTATGTAGGTTTATATGCGACATTAGCCTTACCAGTTTTAGGAACATTACTATTGTTTACAAAAAATATTAAGTGGAAAGTTATTTATGGAATATTAATGGTAGGAATGGTGATTTGTATTGTTGGTTCCCAATCAAAAACAGCTTTTGGTTCATTAGCGGTTGTTATTATCTTTGCTATCGTATTTTTCAGAAAATTCATTAAACAATATTGGAAGTTTTTAGTACCTATTGTTATTGGAATCGGTATTATATTTTTTATTTTCGATACAAGCATTGGGCATGAGTATACAAATAGTATTAAATCTGCTATTAACACTTTTACTAGTAAAGATACAAGTAGATCTATTATTACAAGAGTTGATACATTAGATGATGAAGTCATAATTAATTATATGGAAAATCCTTTACATATTTCTTATACAAGAGATGGAGAAAGTTTTGCAATTATTGCAAAAGATGATGGGGGAACTGAGTTATCTACTATTCGAGATGAATCTGGAATTGCAATACAAGATGAGAGATTTCAAGGAATTCATCTAAATCCAGTATATAGTGAAGGTATGTATATGTTACGATTTTCAACAGACTCAGGAATTACTTGGTATTTTAGTAATGAAACAGGAAAAGATAAAGAAGGGTATTATTTTTATACTCCATATGGAAAGTGGGATAAAGTAAATAATCCAGAAGTCTTTGATATGAAAGAAAGTTTATTTTCTGGTAGAGGATATATTTGGTCAAGGACGATTCCTATATTAAAGGATTATATGATAAAGGGTTCAGGACCGGATACTTTTACATTAGTATTTCCACAAGATGATTATATTGGTTTAGAAAACAATGGATTCAAAGGTTCTATTGTATCAAAACCACATAATTTATTTTTACAGATCGGTGTCCAAACAGGAGTCATCTCTTTAATTGCTTTTCTAGCACTTTATCTTATCTATTTTATACAAAGTGTACGAGTTTATATAAAAAATAAATTTGAATCTTATTCAGCTCAAATAGGAGTTGGTATTTTCTTAGCAACAATAGGATATATGATTGGTGGAATTACGAATGATTCTACAATTACAGTATCACCTATATTCTGGATTTTATTAGGAATAGGATTTGCTATGAATCAAAAAATAAAAGAAGAGTAGAAAGAGAATAAAGAGTAAAAACTGTTATAGTAGTATAAGAACTTATATTAACTATAGCAGTTTTTATATTTAAAATGTAACGAAGTTTGAATTTAGAATATTGGTAGAAAATATTATATATTTGATAGTTGAAAGGCTGAAAAAGAGATAATTAGTATAATAAAAAATATAGAGTGATAACTGGAGGAATGAGTTATGTATTTAAAATACGGAAAGCGAATCATAGATTTTATATTAGCCTTCATTGCGTTCATTGCATTTTCTTGGCTATTTTTATTGATAGCAGCTGCTATTAAGGTTACATCAAGAGGTTCAATCTTTTTTAGACAGAGAAGAGTTGGTTGTTGTGGAAAACAATTTTATATATTAAAGTTTCGGACAATGAAAATAGATACTCCAAAAGATGTGCCAACACATTTATTAAAAGATCCAGAGCAATATATTACGAGAGTAGGAAAGTTTTTGAGAAAAACTAGTTTAGATGAGTTACCACAATTAATTAATATTTTATATGGACAAATGGCAATTGTGGGTCCAAGACCAGCATTATGGAATCAGAAAGACCTATTACAGGAGAGAGAAAAATATGGCGCTAATGATATTCGTCCAGGGTTAACTGGCTGGGCACAAGTTAATGGAAGAGATGAGTTACAAATTATGGAAAAGGCTCGTTTAGATGGAATTTATGTGAAAAAGATGGGATTCTTTTTTGACTTAGGATGTATTTTAAAAACAATTCAATGTGTTTTGAAACATAAGGGTGTAAAAGAAGGAGGAACAAAAGGTATTTAGGTATGAAGAAGGTTTTGATTATTGGGAAAAATAGTTATATTGCAAAAAAATTTATGAGCTATATTTCAAATAGAAAGGATACAAAAATAGAAGTAGGGGGTGTTAGTGCCTCTAATGGGGAATGGAGAGAAACTAGTTTTAAGGGATATGATAGTGTTTTATTTCTAGCTGGAAAAGTTCATCAAAAGGAAACAAGTGAAAATAAAAAAGAGTATGATGAAATTAATTATAAACTTGCAGTAAGCATGGCAAAAAAGGCAAAAAATACTGGTGTGAAACAATTTATTTATATGAGTACAGCAGCCGTATATGGTAATGGAGGGCAAGAGAGAGGAAACGTTATTATTGATGAGAATACTCCATTAGTCCCTGAAACTGCTTATGGAATCAGTAAGCGAAAAGCAGAAATTGCACTTTTACAATTAGAAGAAAAATATAATCAAGAAATGAAAGTATGTATTGTGCGTCCACCTATGGTTTATGGGGATAACTGCCCAGGAAATTTTATGAGATTGTGGAAAGTGGCATTAAAAGTACCAGTGTTTCCATTAATTCATAATAAAAGAAGTATGATTGCTATTGATAATTTATGTGAATTTCTGTATCAGATGATAATGAAAGAAAAAAGAGGAATTTATCACCCACAAGATAAAGAATATGTAGAGACAAGTAAATTAGTGGGATATATAAGGAAGCAAAAGGGAAAAGGAATCCTTTATGTGAAAATGTTTAATGCTATATTACGAGTACTTGTGAAGAAGGTTGGAGTTGTGGAAAAGGTATTTGGGGATTATAAATATAAAAAAGAAATTTCGGAATATGAGGGAGTTGTATATCAGAAGTACAGGATGAAAGATGTGGTAAGAAAAATATTATAAGTAGAATAAGAAATTATTTATCATAAGGAAATAAATAAAAGTAGAAAATAAAAGTTGATAAAAGAGCGTATTAGAGTTAAAGGATTCTAATAGGCTCTTTTATTTATAAAAAATTGATGAAGCATGCAAGAGTATTTATGTTCTTATAAGATGACTGTTCACTAACATAACAAGCTCTCAAAGCGTATTTTCTATTATAGTGTAGAAATTCATGAAATAATGAGGTAATAGAACATTTCATTAAAAAATGTTTACTTAATCTTTGGTAACATTTTGTAGTAGAATGTTCACTTTACAAAGGAGATAGTATGGGAACAACACAACCTATAAGATGTCTTGAAGATGTTCAAAAGTTAAAAGATTATTTTTTACAAAAAAATGAAATTAGAAATTATGCAATGGTCACAATTGGCTTAAATACTGCATTACGCATTAGTGATATCTTAGATTTGAAATGGAGAGATGTGTATGATTTTGAACAACGTGCATATAAGAATCATGTTAGCATACTAGAAAAAAAGACACAAAAGTACAATATGTTTGTACTAAACAAAAATGTAATAGAAGCCCTAGATATGCTAAAAAATTCTCTTACCTATATAACACCAGATTATTATATTGTGAAAAGTAGATGTGGTTTTAATAAACCTTTAGGAAGGACAAGAGCATTTATGATTATTAAGCAAGCAGCGGAAGAACTTCATATAGAGGGAAAAATCAGCTGTCATTCTTTAAGAAAGACATTTGGATACCAAGCATGGAAGAAAGGAGCACAACCATCATTACTTATGGCTATTTATAATCATTCTTCCTTAGAGATAACAAAACGTTATTTGGCCATTGATCAAGATGATAAAGATGAGATTTTTTTAAATATCAATTTATAGCAAACCATTAGGAGAAAAAAGGGAAAATTTCCAAAGATTTTCAAATCTTATGTCGATTTTGCTTGCATTAAGGTTGAAATCATATTTAGAGTATGATAAGATAAAAAATATATTTGGAGTGAACATTCTACTACAAAATGTTTACTTTATATTATAAACAAAAAAGTTTCAGATTATACAATCGTGGAAGTGAGAAGTCTATGAAAAGGGCACTGATTATAACAACAGTAAGTGGATTTGTTCCTCAGTTTGAAATGAATAATGTGAAAATTTTACAAGAATTAGGATATGAAGTCCATTATGCAGCTAATTATCATATGCCTGTTTATACAGATAATAATGAGAGATTAGATGGTACAGGCATTATACAACATCAAATTGATTTTGTGCGTTCACCTTATAAGATAGGTAAAAATATAAAAGCATTGAATCAATTAGTTAGCTTGATGCGAGAGATAAAATTTCATTTAGTTCATTGTCATACACCAATGGGAGGGGTCCTTGGAAGAATAGCTGCACATAAGACAAATACAAAGCCTGTGATTTATACAGCACATGGTTTTCATTTTTATAAAGGGGCGCCAGTTTGGAACTGGCTATTTTTTTACCCTGTTGAGAGAGGTTTAGCGCATTGGACGGATTGTTTGATTACTATTAATAAGGAAGATTATAGGAGAGCTCGTAATTTTCAATTAAAAAATAATCAAGCATTACAATATATTCCAGGTATTGGAATTAAACTGCAAGACTTTCAAGATAAAAAACATACTCTAACTAAAAAGGATTTAGATATTCCGGAAGATTCTTTTTTAATTATGAGTACTGGAGAGTTGAATAAAAATAAAAATCAAAGGATCATTATAGAAGCACTTCGTTTATTAGATGATTCAAAGATTCATTATATTTTATGTGGAGAGGGAAAGCAAAAAGAAAATTTATATGATTTATGTAAGAAGTACCATTTGGAAAATCAGGTACATTTCTTAGGATTTCGTAGTGATATAAATCAGCTCCTGAAAATAACTGAGTGTTTTGTTTTTCCATCTAAGAGAGAAGGTATAGGAGTAGCAGCTTTAGAGGCAATTGCAACAGGAGTTCCAGTTGTTGCAGCTAAAAATCGAGCCACCAGAGAATATATTTTCCAAGGAAAGAATGGTTTTTTATGTGATTATGATGATTCAGAGCAGTTTGCAAAGCAGATATTGCGAGTAAAAGAGATGAGCATAATACAAAGAGAACAGAGCAAGAGACTAGATGGACAGCTTATTCAAAAATTTGGTGAAGAAAATAATAAGAGTTATATGAGAAGAATTTATAAGAATGTAATAAGGGAGAGTATGAGATGAATTCTCCAAAAGTATCAGTAATTATGAGTGTATATAACATTACACAGAAACAATTGAGTATGGCTATAGATTCTATTATTAGTCAGACTTTGTCAGAATGGGAACTTATTATTTGTGATGATGGAGTTACGGATGAGATCCATCAGATCCTACAACAATATAGAAAAAGGGATAAACGAATTATTTTAATAAAAAATAAGAAAAATTTAGGTTTAGCAAAAAGTTTAAATCATTGTTTGAAATATACACGAGGTATTTATATTGCACGAATGGATGCAGATGATATTTCAGATAAAAAGCGATTAGAAAAACAATGTTACTTTTTAGATAATTATCCACAATATGCTTTTGTTGGTTCAAAAGCATATATTTTTAATGAGGAAGGTGTATATAAAACTAGAAATGTAGAAAAAAAACCAAGTGCATCATCTTTTTTATTGCGTTCTCCTTTTATGCATCCAACTGTTATGGTTAGAAGAGAAGCCTATATAGCAGTTAATGGCTATCGTATTGCAAAAGAAACAAGAAGAGCTGAGGATTATGATTTATTTATGCGATTATATACTTATGGATATAAAGGGTATAATTTACAAGAAAATTTATTTTTTTATAGAGAGGATAAGGCTTCATATAAAAAAAGGAAGTTTAAATACCGAATAGATGAAATGATCGTTAGATATAAAGGATTTAAAAGCTTAGGCTTGTTACCTAAAGGATATCTCTATGTAATAAAACCGTTATTTGTAGGGATACTTCCGCAAAAGATTATCCAGGCATTGCAGAAAATAGAAGGGATTATAAGGTAAGTTATGTCAAAACAAGAGAAAGAACAGATTAAGAATTATCTTAAAATTCTGAAGAAATATAACCGATATACAGGATTTTATGATATATCTAATGAGCTCATAAAAAAATATAATGATAATACTTTTCAGAAAACTACTGTTTGTGCAACAGCACCTATTTTGGTATCTTATGTTTTATGGGTATTACAAGAGGCACAAAAATTGAAAATTAATAATTTATACTTTTTGTCAAGAGATGGTGAAGTATTATATAAAATAGCAAAAAAAATATGTAAAAAATATAATTGGAATATTTCTTGTAAGTATGTTTATTTTAGCAGAAAAAGTTTGAGAGCGCCTATATATTATTTAAATCCTAAGGAAGGGATTTCTTATATTTTTTCAAAAGGTTCCAATATGTCATTAGATTTGATTTTAGAAAGAGCAGGAGTTACATCAACAGAAAAAGAGAAAATATGTTATGAAATAGGAATTCCGGTTGACAATTTAAATTATAGTATTAATGGAGATGATTTAAACAAATTAAAGGAGAAGCTAATTAAAAATCAGAGATTTAAAGATAATATTTGGAAACATTCTAAGAGTAGTTGGAAATTAATAAAAGAATATTTTTATCAAGAAAGATTTCATGAAGAGAAAAAGGCTGCTATTGTGGACAGTGGTTGGATTGGTAGCATGCAAAAAAATTTAGTTTATTTGTTAAAAAAAGCTGACATACAAATAGATTTGCATGGTTTTTATTTTGGTTTATTTAAGTCAAAAAAACAACTAGATGAGAAGTATCATGCATTTTATTTCCAAGAAATAAAAGAATTTTATTATGGGATATTTTTTAATAATAATTTGTTTGAATGCTTATGTGCGGCTAATCATGGTATGACAATAGGATATAAAAAACAAGATGGTGTAATTATACCTATATTTAAAAATTATATTCCAAATCCTCGTATAGAGTTACAACAAAAGATTTGTGAAGAATATGCAGAAAATATAGAAATGGTAGAAAATTCAAGAATTAACTTAAGGAAATATATATATAAAATAATAGTGCTATTTATGACCTCTCCTTCCATAGAAGAAATTGAACAGTATGGAAGTATAAATTTTTGTGATGATATGACAGAGAGTTACTACTATAGTCTAGCTAACCGAATAAGTATTTCTGAATATTTTAGACATTTATTTGTTATCCAGTTATTATCCAAATTTATTAAATCATTAGAATTAAATCCAAAATTAAAAAGTTATTGGATTTGGGGAACT
>DVIZ01000177.1 GCA_018710905.1 Candidatus Scybalomonas excrementigallinarum
AATAGAATTGACTTTTTATTCATAAATGATATAATGAACATATGAATAGTTGTTCATATGTCAAGTTAAGACTTATCGATTATGAAAAGAGACTTGTATTTAAAATAGAAGAAAGGAGAGATTGTGTGGAAAAAGAAAAAATTGAATGTTGTGAATTTTTATCGATTCATGAAGATATTATCCAAAAGGTACAAGAGCAGATGCCCGATGAAGAAGTATTATATGATTTAGCGGAATTATATAAAGTATTCGGCGACAGTACGAGAATGAAAATTATGTATGTGCTTTTTGCCTCCGAAATGTGTGTGTGCGATATTGCTCAATTATTGAATATGAGCCAGTCTGCTATTTCACACCAACTTCGAGTGTTAAAACAGTCGAAACTTGTGAAGGCGAGAAGAGAAGGAAAAGTGGTTTTTTATTCTTTGGCAGATGATCATGTAAGAACGATTGTAAACCAAGGAATGGAACATATATTAGAAGATCGATGTTGAAAGAGAGGAAAAGACGATGAAAAAAGTATTTCGAATGGAAAATCTTGATTGTGCAAACTGTGCAGCAAAAATGGAAGATGCAATTAATAAAATTGATGGAGTGGAAAAAGCCACAATTAGTTTTATGACACAGAGATTAACAATGGAATTTGATGAAACAAGACTAGAAGAAATTCTTGAGAAAGCGCAAAAGGCATGTCAAAAAGTTGATGAAGATTGTTGTATTTTACGATAATGATATTAGAAAAGAAAAACTCTCTTATCATGAAATGAGTTGGCGCTTAATTCGGTGATAAGAGAGCTCTTCTTTGTTTTTCACGAAGACAACGGGCCATGTTGGAGCATTTATGCTTACATATGACGACTGTCCGCGAATGTGAGAAGTTTGCAAAGTTCACTTCTCATTGTTTGATAATATGAATTAAAAATTATCGTATATAGTCTAACATGAAATAAGAAAAAATGCAATCAAGAGGCATTATGAGGAGGATGATGACTATGACGAAAAAGCAAAAAAAAATGCTGAAACGTTTAATAGGTAGTGGTTGTCTCTATATCGTTGGATTGATTTTTCGAGCACAACCAAATTTAGAAATTTTAGAAATAATAACGCTATTAGGATCTTATTTGCTAGCAGGATATGATGTTTTACTGCGTGCTATAAGAAATATAAAAAAAGGGCAAGTGTTTGATGAAAACTTTTTAATGGCACTTGCTACAATTGGAGCCATTGCTACAAAGGAATATCCGGAAGCAGTAGCTGTTATGCTATTTTATCAAGTTGGAGAGTTATTTCAAAGTGTTGCCGTTGAGCGTTCTAGAAAATCCATTAGTTCTTTAATGGCAATGTATCCAGAAGAAGCCCATATTGTTGTCGATGGTGAAGTAAAAACAGTAATGCCAGAAGAAGTTAGCATTGGAGATAAGATTTTAGTTCGCCCTGGTGAAAAAATTCCACTTGATGGAACCGTAATCGAAGGAAGTTCTATGCTTGATACTTCTATGTTAACAGGAGAGCCAGTTCCAAGAAAGATTAAAGTGGGAGAGATGGCATTAAGCGGATGTGTCAATCAAAGTGGAACGATTACCGTAGAAGTTACAAAGGAATTTCAGGATTCAACGGTAGCAAAAATTTTGGAATTGGTAGAAAATGCGAGTTCGAAAAAAGCAAAAAGTGAGAATTTTATTACTCGATTTGCAAGATATTATACACCAGCTGTCGTAATTGCTGCATTAGTATTAGCCTTTTTACCACCAGTTGTATTAGGAAGTTATGATTTTGCAAACTGGATTCATCGAGCACTGATTTTTCTTGTTGTATCTTGTCCATGTGCGCTTGTTATTTCGGTTCCTCTTAGTTTCTTTGGAGGAATTGGTGCTGCTTCTAGACAAGGAATTTTAGTAAAAGGAAGTAATTATTTAGAGTTATTAGCCCATACGAAAATTTTCATGTTTGATAAAACAGGGACATTGACAAAAGGAAGTTTCCGTGTTCTTTCTATGATTCCTCAAAAGGGATTTTCAGAAGAAGAGTTATTATATTATGCTGCTTATGGAGAAATGGATAGTAATCATCCTATCGGTGTTTCTATTAAAACGGCATATGGAAAAGAAATTGAGCGTTCTCGTGTAACAAAATATGAAGAACATGCAGGGTTCGGAACAATAGCTACGATTGATAATAGTGAAGTTCTTGTTGGAAATCGACGCCTCATGGAAAAAAATCATATTTCTTATATAGAAAGTAAAGAAATCGGAACGATTGTCTATGTAGCAAAAGATGGAGTCTTTTGTGGAACACTTGTTATTGGCGATGAGTTAAAGAAAGATGCAAAACAGACAATGGAGGCTTTAAAAGCCCAAAGATGTACAACAGTAATGTTGACTGGAGATTTAAAGCAAACAGGAGAAGCAGTAGCGAAAGAACTTGATATGGATTATGTTTATACGGAGCTTTTACCAGCGGATAAAGCAGAACAAGTAGAACATTGGTTAGAAAAAAATAATGGAAAACAAAAATTAGCATTTGTTGGTGATGGAATGAATGACGCACCAGTATTAGCAAGAGCAGATGTTGGAGTTGCAATGGGTGGTCTTGGTTCTGATGCAGCAATTGAAGCCGCTGATGTTGTTATTATGGATGATAAGCCATCAAAAATTGTAATTGCTCGTAAAATTGCAGGAAAGACCATTGCAATTGTAAAACAAAATATTGTAATCGCGTTAGGTATTAAGGCACTTGTATTGATTCTTGCAGCATTTGGAAATGCGAATATGTGGGAAGCAGTTTTTGCAGATGTTGGTGTCTCTGTGATTGCAATTTTAAATGCTATGCGATTACTCCGAATGAAAGGAGAATAAGGAGATAAAAAATCTTTTGTTGTTAAAAATTACTAGCGTAATAATATTATCCTTGCACATAATAACGGTGTAGTCAAAACAAAGACTTTTAAAAAAGAGTTTGTTTCGTACTATATCTGTTACAGTAAACATTGCGAAAGCAACAAATTGAACAGGAGGCGTTTTATTATGAGTAGAAGTTCAAACAGAGTAGAAGTTCCACAGGCAAAAGGTGCATTAGAACGTTTTAAAATGGAAGTAGCAAATGAAATCGGTGTTCCATTAAAACAGGGATACAACGGAGATTTAACTTCTTATCAAAATGGTAGTGTTGGCGGCTATATGGTAAAAGAGATGATTAGACGTCAAGAAGAAGCAATGGCAAATGGAGAACAATTATAATTAAACTATAATTGATTAAAAAGTAAAAATTTGTTTCACAAAAAAGATCTTTGAATTTTAGCTATAAAAGGCAGAATTCAAAGATCTTTTTTCTTTGGAAAAAGAGGAAAAATTGGAAGAGAATTTTTGTAGTTTTATTGTCTTATTATGTTTATACAGACATGATAAACAATGGGATAATAGGGTAAATTTAGAAGTTACAAAAATTTAAATTTTATAAAATTTTTATTTGATACAATTTGAAATTTTTTTTAGAATACAGTATAATTTGATCGCAGGGGCTGTTGAATAAAGGATAAAGGAGAAAAAGTGGGTTTATAAAATGATAGATAAGATGAATTATTCTATGATTACAAAGTTAATTTCCAATGTGGACGCAGGACTTTTATTTTGTAAGAATGATCCTCACTCCACAATTTTATATTCAAATGATTATTTCTTTGAGATGATTGGCTATACAAGAGAAGAAGTAGAACAGCTATTTCAAAATCGCTTTGCAGAGATGGTTGTTGATAATGTTCCAGATATTTTAGTAAAAGTAAAGAGAGCAGTAGAGCTAGGAGAGCACTTAGATTATGAATATCGCATGAGAAGAAAAGATGGAACGATTATGTGGATTCATGATACTGCCGTTTACGAAAAGGAACATGATGCGTTTTACGTTGTTATTATGGATATTACAGAGAAAAAATCAATTCAATATCAAATGGAGAAATTATTGTGGATTTTAGATCATATTCCGAATAAGATTATGATTGCTAATTCATCCGATCAAAAGATTGACTATATAAATACGGAAGTATTGAATTGTGAATACTTAAATGAAGGGCCAATCGAAGGGAATCTGTTAGAATGTGTTGTTGGAGGTCACATTATTGGACAGAACTTCCGAGAAATTTGGAAAAAGGCTTTACTGGGACAAGTTGTTAGTTATGAAACACGTTTTCAAGAAGAAGAAGATACGATTATTGGACACGAGAAAAATTATCTTGTGCCAATTTTAGATCATGAGAAAAAGATTATTAGTGTCATGCAGGTAAGTGAAGATTTGATGAAGCAAAATGATGCTTTGACTGCTTTGCCTAACCGAACGATGTTTGAAAACTATTATAAAGAGCAAAGGGCTCTTGGACAAGAGAACTTTGATATGACGCTATTTATTATTGATATTGATGATTTTAAAACGATCAATGATGTTTATGGTCATGATGCAGGAGATTTGGCGATTAAAAGAATTGCAAAATGTTTGATTGGATTGTTGCATGAAGAAGATTATGCTTCTCGTTGCGGAGGCGATGAATTTGTATTACTTTTGAAGACATGTGAAAGAGAAAGAATTCATTTTTGTATTCAAAAGATTATGAATTTTACAAAAGAGCCTATTTGCATTGGCGGACATCAATTTTATGTGACTTATAGCATTGGAATTGCTTCTACTAATGGAGAAAGTATCGAATATAATACCTTGTTTAAATATGCGGATATTGCGTTATATAAAGCAAAGCATAACGGGAAACATGGATATATGATCTATGAGGCAGGAATGCTTGATCGGAATTCTTTTGAGCAGTTTTATGTAAAAGAGTTTCAATGGTATATTAAAAATGATGTAAACTTAATCAATTTAGGGCCTTATACAAAGAGAAATTTAAAAGAAAAAAAAGAAATTTTAGAGCCGAATTATAATTTGACTACATTATCCGAAAATTTACGTAAATTTTTGATTGAGAAAGAAGAAGAAATTACAAGATATGTGGATGAAGAAATCTATGAAAGTCTTATTGACGAAATATTAAAAAAATATTTTACATTTTTACAAGAGAGTGAAAATTATATTTTATGCATCAACCTTCCAATTGGACTTTTAGAGAAAGGTATTTTTATGCAAAAAGTGCCGAGTATATTGCAGAGGAATCATTGTCCAAAGGAACGAGTGCTCTTTAAGATTATAGAGATGTCAAAGTTGAAAGGATATGAAGAAGCTCATTTAAATTTTATAGAAGCGAAGGCAGCGGGGTTGAAATTTATGTTAGGAGATTTTGGAGAAGAATTAGATTCGTTTAAGATTTTATTAGATTTCCCGACAGAATACATATCCGTTGATTCGGTATTTGTCGATCAATGTATTGATAACGCAAGGTATAAGACAATTTTAGATACAATCTTTAATTTGGCTTCTTTAAACGAATCAATCGTTGTTTTACAAGGAAAATGCGAAAAAGATTGGACAAAATTGGGACATCGTTTTGATTATCAAAATGAGCATGAAAAAGTTTATGTGGATGATGAGGAAATCATGATTTTACATAAATATTTAATTTAATAAAAAAGACTTCTAAGATAGTGGCTTAGAGGTCTTTTTTTATTTTATGCAAAGACAACCAGCCATACGAGAGCATTGACATCACATAGGATGACTGTCTGTAAATATGAGAAACTCGTAAAATATATTTTTTATCGTTATTTTAAAGATAGATAGATTAATTGATAAAGAGTATGAATTATAGTATAATAACTGGTAAAAATATACTAATTATGATGATTGACTTTTAAGTGGAGCGTGGAATGGATCAAGTTATTATCTTAACGGATTTTATATACTTGGAACTAGCAGAAACTGGGAAGGTAACAATATTAACAAAAAATAGAATTGGAGGATATAGAAAATGGCAATTGATAAAGCAAGAGAACACTTAAAAAAATATGGATTTGAAGATAGAGTAAAAGAGTTTGATGTGTCCAGTGCAACGGTAGAACTTGCGGCAAAGGCAGTTGGAGTTGAGCCATGTAGAATTGCAAAGACATTGTCTTTTATGACAAAGGAAGGGCCGATTTTAATTGTAACTGCTGGTGATGCAAGAATTGATAATAAGAAGTATAAAGATCAGTTTCATGTAAAAGCGAAAATGCTTACACCAGAGGAAGTTATCGAATTAGTGGGACATGCCGTTGGCGGAGTATGTCCGTTTGGAATTAAGGAAGGAGTTTTCGTTTATTTGGATGAATCTTTAAAGAGATTTGAAACGGTATTTCCGGCTTGTGGAAGTTCTAATAGTGCTATTGAATTAACAATATCAGAGTTGGAGCAATGTTCCGGGTATGTTGCGTGGGTTGATATCAGTAAAGAGATAGCTTAATGATTAAAAAAATTTGATGCTCATGATAGGAAAAATGTGGTATAATAACTACATAGATGCACTTCCAATTAATAAAATTGATTTGGCTTCGCAATGGAAGGATGAAACGAGGTAATCCATAAATGGAAAAGTCAATGTTGCTTTGCGTCACTTTTCATGGTTTGAAGAGAAAATGTTGTTTTATAAAAAAAGAATTAACAATGATGATGGGTTTCAAAGAGTATGCTACCCATGTTAAGAAAGGAAGGAATAAATGATGGAAAAAAATGTACAAGATTATGTAGCTCAAAAAGTGAAGGAACTAATAGAAGCTCCTTCTTGCTGTGCAGAAGCAAAGGCTGCTGGAAATGCTTGGTTAGCAGCTATTGGAACGGATAAGGAAGCAGAAGCTACGAAAAATTTAATTACGAAGTTAGAGCTCGATTTAGTGCCAATTGATGGATTAATCGCTTTTGCTAGTTCTCCAGCTGGCGCTCAGGTGTTTGGTGAAGAAAAGGCAAAAGAAGTGGAAGCTCATGCAAAAGAGATAAAAGAAGCTGGTGCAAAGTATTGTGATTGTCCAGCTTGTACGGCAGTGGCTGCAATTCTTGAAAAGAAAGAGGAACTTTTAGCATAAGGTTTAGGATTGGAAAGTAAATAAAAGGAAATGAAGTTTTAAAAGATACTTTTTGATCCTTATGTAGTTGAAAAATAGATGTTGTTGTAGAGAGTATATCTCCACAATAACATCTATTTTTTACGCGAAGGCAACGAGTTAAATAGCGAATTTAGAGAATCAGAATATCTTTCGTACTATTTGCAAATAAAAGAATGCGTAAAATTTATTTTGCATCGGTAATAAAAGTTTTTTTCAATCCGACAAAGAACAATAAGGGAGCAATTGTGATTAAAATATAGGAGATGTAGTATGGATACAACGAAGAAATTTGATGGCAGAGCAAGAGATTATACGGCAAGTAGACCGACTTATTCATTGGAATTGATAGATTATTTATATCAACATTATTTTACGAATGATTCTATTATCGCAGATATCGCCTCTGGAACAGGAAAGTTTACAAAGCAGTTGTTGGAAAGAGGAAGCCATGTATACGGTGTTGAACCAAACGATGAAATGCGTCATATTGCAGAAGAAGAGTTCTATCAGTATGAAAAGTTTCATTCTATAGCAGGACGAGCAGAAAATACAACATTACAAGAAAATTTTGTTGACTATGTTACGGTGGCACAGGCGTTTCATTGGTTTGATGTGCAGGACTTTAAAAAAGAATGTTTACGAATTATGAAAAAAGGTGGAAAAGTATTTTTAATATGGAATATTCGAGAGATGCAGAATCCATTTAACAAAGAATGGCATGAGATATGTGCAAAATATTGTCCTGAATTTCAAGGATTTAGCAATGGAATCAAACGGGATGATCAGCGAATTAGAGATTTTTTTAATAATGAATATGAGTCTATTGCTTTTGAAAATCCATTGTATTTTGATAGAGAAAAGTTTATTAGTCGATGTCTCTCTTCCTCCTATTCTTTAAAAGAAGGGGATATGGAGTATGAAAATTATATCAAAGAATTAAATGCCTTGTTTCAACAATATTCCAATAATGGAGTTGTAATAGTAGAGAATCAAACAGTGGTATATATTGGAGAAGTGTAAAGAGAATATAAGTGCAAAATAGAGGTTAAAGGAGAAAAATAATAAAAAATTATAAATTACATGGGAATGAAAGCTCATAATAAAAGACTTCTTTAAGAAGCCAATTTATTATTTTAAGAATAATGAAGCTAGAAAATCACAAGAGAAAAATATAGTGTGTTATTTGTATATTAATAGAATTATTATAAAAAAATATATAAAAAATATATAAACAAGAAATTAAATAGTTAATAAAAAACTGTAAATGTATATGATGTATACTGAATTTTTAAATTGACGATATAAAATAGAGGTTTTATAATAGAATACATATTTAAAATATTGAATTATTAAAAATAAAGTGGAGAGGACAACTATGCCGAATTTTACACTACCAGATTATGATATACAAAGAGATTGGATAAGAATAGCTAGAAATAAAGAGAGAAATTGGAAATGGATAATGTATGCGGGTCAAAACACGGATGAAGAACTTGATAATTTTTTAAAGCAACAGACATTGTCCAATTTTTGGAAGAGTATGTCTTGTGATGAATGGAAAGAACTGGTGCAACTCCAAAAGAAGGCGGAAGAGGAAACAAAGGATTTTGATTACCAATGTGGATTAGCTATGATTATGGAAGAGGGACAAGATAATGCAGTTACTGTACCAAATGATCCAAATTCTGCATGGCAACTTTATAGAAAAAAGCTATTAGGGAATGGTTTTGATAATATAGTTGTTGATGAAATGGAAAGAACAACCTTAAAAATTCTAAAGAGATTAAATAATGACACTAGTACAATGCCAATAGTTAAAGGATTAGTTATTGGGAATGTACAGTCAGGAAAGACAGCAAATATGGCAGCACTTATGGCAATGGCAGCAGATTGGGGATGGAATATGTTTATTGTCTTATCAGGTACAATAGAAAATTTAAGGCAACAGACACAAAATAGATTATTTAATGATTTAAATGAGCCAGGAAATTTAATGTGGTATGCATTAGAGCATTTATCTAAAAGAGCAGAATTAGGAAAAAGAGCACAGGATTTACATTTTGATAAAGAATCTAAACAACGATATTTGACAGTATGCTTGAAGAATGCAGGAAGATTAAAAAATTTAATTCAATGGTTACAATCTGATCCTAATAAACAAAAGCAAATGAAAATTTTGGTTATTGATGACGAGGCAGATCAAGCTGGAATTAATACTGCCAATATAAAAAGTTCAACTATTAAAACTATTAATAGGCTTATTCGTGATCTTGTAAATGGAAAGAATGAGAAATCACAAAATATTCAAAGTAAATATAAAGCAATGAATTACATTGGATATACCGCTACTCCATATGCAAATATTCTTAATGAAGCCGGAGAAGATTCCTTGTACCCACGAAGTTTTATTACGACATTAGGAGTATCTAAAGAATATTTTGGACCACAACAAATATTTGGATTGGAAGGTGGAGACTATGATTTTGATGGTATGGATATTGTTCGAATAATTAATGAGAGTGATTTAAATCGAATAAAAGAAATTCATGATGGGGAAAATAATAGCATTCCATTAGCATTACAAGAAGCTATTTGTTGGTTTCTATGTGGAGTTGCGTGCATGAGAATATGGGGATATAAAAAACCTATTAGTATGCTTATACATACTAGTCAAAAAACGGATCATCATGAGAATGTTGCTACTTCAATAAAAGACTGGATAATAAATAAGGAAAAGAAAGAAATAGTAGATCAATGTAAAAAAATTTGGAATAGTGAAACAAAACTGTTTACACTTGAAAGATTTAGAGAACAGTATCCACAATATGGAAGAGAAGATAAAGATATTAATCAATATCCTGAATTTGATGATATAAAGAAACAGTTAGATATATTATTAACAACAGAACTTACTAATATTCCTTTAGATAACGATTATGAATTTACATATCATAAGGGAATTCATATGTGTATAGATAATTGTAAAAATAATGGTGTTAATGATGATGGAATGTATGTACGTTTAGCATATCCCACAGCTGAAAGTATGCCAGATTTAGCCCCTGCATTTATTGTTATTGGAGGGGCAACATTATCTAGGGGGCTTACAATTGAGGGATTAATTAGTACGTTTTTTCTACGCTCTGTTGGACAAGCGGATACATTGATGCAAATGGGACGTTGGTTTGGATATAGAAAAGGTTATGAGTTGTTACCAAGAGTGTGGATTACACCTAAAACTAATGATCAATTTAAGTTTTTAGCAGAATTAGATCAAGAATTGAGAGATGAAATACAAGAAATGGATATATTGGGGAAAAGTCCTGCTCAATATGGCCCAAGAGTTAAAAATACGCCAAAGACTAGTTTTATAAGAATTACAGCAAAAAATCGGATGCAAAGTGCAAAATCAACGGATATGGATTATAGTGGCTCTTATACACAGACATATTTATTTGATAATAATTTTGATACACTTAATAGAAATATTCAAGTTGTAACAAAATTTATTGAATCATTGGGTATGTGTGAAGTAAAAAAAGATTGTAATAAAAATCATTCTAAAAATACATTTATTTGGAGACAAGTTGATTTTTCTAAAGTGAAAAAATTATTGAAACAATATACATTTCAAGAGAGATTGCAGGTAGCTATCCGAATAGAGGCTTTTATTTCATGGATTGATAAAATGACAAAAGAAGGTAAATTAGATAAGTGGAATGTGGTTTTAGCAGGAAAATTAAGTAGCGAAAATTCTGTTTGGGAATCTCCAATAGGTGCAGTAAACAAGGTGTGTAGAACCCGAAAAAAGAGTGAAAATGAAAGTGACACAGTAATTAATATTGGGGTTTTACGTGATCCAAAAGATATTATTGCAGATATCGATTTAGAAGGACAGACTGATAAAGTTAAGTCATTAATAGAAAAATTCAAATTTACATCTAGAGAAGTGAAAAATATTAGAAGCTTAGCAGGTTTAGATACAACTCCTCAACTAATTATTTACATGATTGATAAAAATTCAGCTGTTGAGGAAACAAAAAAGGATAGTAAGCGAAAGAACTTAGATGCCGTAGAAGATATAGTAGGTTTATGTATAAATATTCCAGGAGGAAGGAAGAACACAAGCTATACTACTACTGTTTCAATACATTTCAATAAAGATGATATGTTTAATGGTAACGGTGATTTGGAGGGAACAAATGAAGATTGAAATTGCAGAGCCAGGGAGAATGACACAATCAGGAAGCTCCCTTTTAAAATTAATTCAAAATAATAATATGCCTATTTTAGATTTATTAGTTAGAGAGTCTATACAAAATAGTTTAGATGCTAGAAAAGAGGATGCACCATATGTAACTGTAGCATTTAAAATAGGAGAATTTGATAAGAAAAAATTAAA
>DVIZ01000178.1 GCA_018710905.1 Candidatus Scybalomonas excrementigallinarum
CTATACCATAGAAAGAATAAATATGTAAGCTATTTTTATTGCTTACAAACTTATTATACGAGGAGAATATAGATGAATTATACAATTGGAATGGAAACATTTTCAGAAGAAACATTATTAGAAATATTTAAAAATTATTTAGTGGACAGAGAAACTTCATTAGCAACATTGAAAAAGTATTTATCGGATTTAAAAAAATTTTTTACTTTTTGTTTAGGTGGAGAGATAACAAAGGAAGTATTATTAGATTATAAGCAGTGGTTAGTAGAGCAGTATGCAGTAAACAGTGTGAATTCCATGATTGCTTCTTTAAATCAATTTTTAAACTGCGTATGTTTGACTCATTTAAGAATAAAAAGTGTAAAATGTCAAAAGCAAATGTTCTTAAAAAATGAAAAGAGTTTGAATCGAAAAGAGTATCATAAATTATTGAATACTGCTAAAATACAGGACAAAGCAAGAATTCAAATGATTATGGAGACGATTGCAGAAACAGGAATCCGCATTAGTGAGCTTTCATTTTTTACAGTCAAACAAGTAAAGCAAGGAAGGATAGAAGTTCATAATAAAGGGAAATATCGTGTGATTTTATTGACAAAACGATTAAAGATGAAGTTACTGTATTACATAAAAAAACAGAAAATTGAATCAGGAATTGTTTTTTGTACAAAGACAGGAAAAGCAATTGATCGTAGCAATGTGTGGCGAGAAATGAAAAAGTTAGAACAACCGGCACGCGTATCAGGTGAGAAAATTTTTCCACATAATTTAAGACATTTATTTGCTAGAATTTTTTATCAAGAGACAAAAAATCTAGTCATTTTAGCAGAAATTTTAGGGCATAGCAATTTGGAAACGACGAGAATTTATACGATGGAAACCATTGAAAAATATCAAAAATTGCTAGAGAAAATTGGAGGAATTTTAGAGCGATAATAATAAAGAAAAAATAGAAATTTAGAGTGAAAAATAAAACAACATAATATTTATTATGTTGTAATAATCTTCCAGTATTTTTTGATTTTAAATAATATTATGTGATTTTTTAATTAAAATATTCTGAAACTCCTTAAAAATTTCAATATCCCACCATATATCATACCCTAAAATATTGTTGACTATCAAATTATTTTTAAGTATAATTCAAATAAGTATTGATAAAAATACAAGAAGGAAATCTTTTTTATTTTTATTACAACATAATAAATATTATGTTGTTGGTAAAAGAAAGAGGTTAAGATGGCTGTATCTTATGGGATACAGTTTTTTGGATTAAAGGGAAGCTTTTTGTTAAAATAACAATAAATTAATATTTCTATATGAAATTCTATTCTATAAGTAATCAATTATAAAAAGATCAATTGAAGGTTTTGATTGTGCTAAACTTATGAATGGTGTTTTTAACGTTTATATTTCCAATGATATAATGATAGATAAAAGATTCATACTAAAATATTAAAACTATACAGGTTTAGGAGATACAATGGAAAAATTACTATTAAAAAAAATAGGTTTAATTTTTGTTAGTTTATTAGTTATAATATTTACTATATTTGCGATAATAATTTTTTCAGTAGAAAGAAAAAATAGTATTCATAGTGTAAATGATATGATTGAACAAGTAGAAGTCACTTATAATAAAAACAAACAGGTGACGGAAGAAACCATAGAATTATTAGAAGACGACTACTTGAATCGAGCGTATGCTATAGAGTTTATGTTATCGGATAATCCACAAAAAAATTATAATAATGAATCATTGAAATATATAAAGAAATTCATGGAAGTAGAATTTATTAATGTTATTAATTCGAAAGGAAATGTAGTTTTTAGCAGTTATGAAAACAATGTGGGATTAAGTCTAAAGGAGTATGAAGAATCAGAGAAATTTTATCGATTAATTGCTAGTGACAATCCAGAAGACCATGTCATCCATTTTGAAGAAAAAAGTACCGCCAATGAGAAATCTCGAATTTATATAGGAGTAAAATCTCAGTCAGAAGATTACGCACTTGTTCAAATAGGGGTTAAGAGTAGTCTTTTCGATAAGTTTACAAGAAAAACTATGTTAAACAATTTGTTCGATAGTATACCAACTACATATGAAGTAGCACTGTTTGCGGTTAATAAAGAAAGTGGAGAGATTGAAGGCATCACGAGAAATAACGAAAGTAGTATCAATATCGAAGGTATTACCGAGAAAGAAGCGTTTCTTAATGCATTAAAGAGTTATGAAGAGGGAACTTTAGTGAATATTAATGGAACGAAAAAATTTATAAAGACAATAGAAGTGGATGATGTTATTATTGGAGGGTATTTAGAAGCTCGATCGGTTTATAAGGCGGTTATATTAGAACTCATCTTTATTTTCTTTGGAATTGTTATTATGCTATTTACCATTTTAGTAATTGTGCAATACTCTATAAAAAAATATATTTTACAAGATTTGGAGAATATTGAAAAAAATGTAAAAGAGTTGATTAATGGAAATTATGATGTGACATTCCAAACAAATTATGATACGGAATTTGGTGCTATTTCTAAAGTTCTAAATGATTGGAAAAAGAGCTACCGCTATAAAACGGAGAGAATGACGCGTATTATTTCATGTATCAACAGTCATATAGGGGTATTTGAGTGTTTATATCCGATTAACCAAACTTTTTTTTCAGGCAATATGCAAACGATTTTGGGAGTTTCTACTGAAGAATGGCATCATATTTCTAAAACTCCATATGAATTTGAAAACTATATTAACGGTTGTCTTGGGTTATTAGATGAGGAAGAAGGAGTCATATCCTTTAATCATCGTTATATCAGTATTGTTTCGTTCCGAGAAAAAGATGAATTTTATGGAATGATCATTGATCGAACAGGTGAGATGAAAGAAAAAGAAAAAATTCAGCATGAATTACATGAAATTCAAGTGGAATCAGAAACCGATGGTCTAACGAGAGTGTTGAATCGAACAGGCGTTGAAAAAAGAGTGAAAAATGTATTATGTATGGAACCAAAGTCTGGTGTTATGCTTATTTTTGATTTAGATAACTTTAAATCCATCAATGACAATCGAGGGCATTTAGAAGGGGATGAAGTGCTTAAAAAGTTTTCTCTTTGCTTAAAGAGAGAATTTCGAACCAATGATATTGTAGGTAGAATTGGAGGAGATGAATTTATTGTCTTTGTCCATGAAACGTTGGAGGAAGAGTGTCTAGTAAGAAAATTAGATTCTTTATTGACAGATATCCGTGATACATTAGGGGAGTATTATAAGATATATAGTCTTTCCACAAGTATAGGTGTTGTATTAGTTGATGAACGGATACATTCTTATAAACAATTGTATCAAGAGGCGGATGAGGCATTGTATCATGCAAAAGCTCTTGGAAAAGATCAATTCTATATCAAAAGTAAAAATGAAGGAATTTAAATAGATAATAAATACGGAAAAAGGACTATCCATTGGAAACGATGGATAGTCCTTTTTTGTTCCATATGAAAAGTCATAAAGTGGGGATTATATCATT
>DVIZ01000179.1 GCA_018710905.1 Candidatus Scybalomonas excrementigallinarum
GTATTCATTGATTCTACTTTTAAGCAGCCATAGGGTGCTTTATTTGTCATGCAATTTTCAAAGTACGATATTTTTTACAGTATTTCAATTTAATTTAACTACTTGACATAGTTAGTCTATAACATAAAAAACGAGCCTCTCTTTATATAAAAGACGAGAAGAACTATCATTCAGTATCTTCTCGCCTTTTATATTTAGATTCTATCTATTATTATTTTTCATCATCACGGAATACAACTGTTCCTGTTTCTGGATCCATGCTTTCAACAATTGCTAATGATTCTACACGAACACCAGCTGCACGGATCATTTCTCCACCTACTTGAAAACCTTTTTCGATGCAGATTCCCGCTCCACATAATGTAGCACCAGAATCAAATACAAGTTGAGATAATCCTAAAAGAGCACAACCATTTGCAAGGAAGTCATCAATAATTAATACATTATCTTCTGGGCTTAAAAACTTCTTAGCCACCATAACATCATAGGTTCTTCCATGAGTAAAAGACTGTACTTGTGTGGAGTATACTTCTCCTTCAATATTTTTTGATTGTGATTTCTTAGCAAATACAACTGGAACATGAAAATGTCTTGCAACGATACAAGCAATTCCAATACCAGATGCTTCGATTGTTAAAATCTTATTAATCGGGCAATCAGCAAAAAGTCTCTTAAACTCTTTTCCAATCTCTTCAAATAAATCGATATCCATTTGATGATTTAAAAAGCTGTCCACTTTTAAAACGTTGCCTGGTTTTATAATACCGTCTTTTCGGATTCTTTCTTTTAAAAGTTCCATGATACACCTCTATCATTATTTTTTCAAATTACCCTCAATGAATAAGGGCATAAAACTTCTTTTTTTATGCCCTTATTTATTGAGGGTATTGAAATTATATATCGAATCAGCAAAGATTGCAAGTAAATTATAAGGATTTCTTTCGAATTTTAAAAGAAATCCTCGACTTTCTTACAAAAACTATTAAATACTTGTATACAAGTTCTGTCTTTTTTACATTTTTTTCAAAATCATCTCTTCTCGAAGTTCTAAATATTCTTTCATAGAATGATAGTTGCCTGCGATTTCTTCTTCTGTTAAAGCTCTCACTACCTTTGCTGGATTTCCTAACACAAGACTTCCATCTGGTATTTGTTTTCTCCCAGTAACTAAACTTCCAGCTCCAATAATACAGTTCTTTCCAATCACAGTATCATCTAATATAATGGCTCCCATTCCAACTAATGTATAATCTCCAATGGAACATCCATGAAGAATCGCACCGTGCCCCACTGTCACACCTTCTCCAATAACGGTCTTGCCTCCATGATTTTGGTGGATCGTAACATGTTCTTGTATATTCGTATTTTTTCGAATTATAATCTCTCCTGCGTCTCCTCGAACAACTGTATAATACCAAATAGAAACCCCTTCTTCTAATGTGACATCTCCAACTACAATTGCTCCTTCTCCAATTTTTACATCTTCCTGTATTTTAGCACTCATACCTTTTTCCTTTCTCTAACATATTTTTTATCGTCTCCGATTTTCTCTCCTTTGTCAACTGCTTTTTTGAAAAACTACGCCATATTTTCTTTCACAATCAATGTATCAAAGCCCGCTTGGCGAAGTTCCCTTTCTAATTCTTTTGCACCCTCTAACGTATCTACCGTTCCAACACGAACAGCAAAATAATTTTTCCAAGGTACGATGTTTACCTCATACCCCATCTCCTCTAATCGCTCTGCTTCGTATCCTGCATTGGAATAATTTCGAAATAGCCCCGTTTGAATGCTATATCCTGTTCGTGGTTGTAGCTCTTTTAACGTTTCTGTAATTCCTTCTGCAATTGCCTGTGCTGTTTCATTAAAATCCTGATCGAATAATTCATTATCTTTATCACTATCAATGAATCCAACTTCCAATAAAAGCGCCGGCATTTTTGTTCCTCGTAATACGGCTAAATTTGGTCGAACACTAACACCTAAATTCTGATAACCCACTTTTTCCAATTCTTCATTGATATTTCTTGCCATAGCAGCCTTCACTCCGCTATCCTCATAAAGTAATGTCTGCACGCCAGAATACATATTAGGACTTTTTGCTGCATTTCTATGAAAAGACACAAATAAGTCTGCATCATTTCGATTGGCAATTTGAGCCTTTTCTATGGGACTTTGATAGACATCGGTCGTTCTCGTATAATGAACGTCAAATCCCTCTTCTGATAATAATTTTCCAACGGCTAATGTTAACCGCAATGCATCATCTTTTTCTTTTCTTCCATTATATTGTGCCCCATTATCATATCCTCCGTGTCCTGCATCTGCTGGTGTCAAGAAGGGACTTAAAAATAAATGAATTTTTATTTACGGACTCTTTTTACCCAAATTTTAAGTCTTTCTTTCCCTCCATCATAGCTTTATCGCTCTCAAATTTCTTATTTTCCCAACTTTTAACCACCATGTCCTCCCTGTTTAAGTCTTTCTATTGCAACAAGCTAGTACACGTATTATTTTTTCGTATTTTTCATAAAATTTTCTACTAGCTCTTTCTTTAAATTCAATTTTTCTGCTACAAATTCTAAATCCATTCCATTTTCAATCATAACTTTTGCAGCTTCTAGTTTTCCTTCTTCTATTCCTTTTTGTTTCCCTTGATTTTCTAAATTTTCTAATGCTTTACACATATTAACACCTTCCTTACTTTCCAATCCTTGTTTTATGATTGCTTTTGAATCAGTAATCTTACCAATAACAGTTAATAGCTCTGATTTAATATCCCGATTTCTATACTGCTCTTTAATTTTATCAAATTGTTCTTCAAAGATTTCTCTTGAAATTTCAAATACAGTTTGTACATCTTCATTTTGAAAGATATATTGACTACTATCTCTCACCTGCAATAAGTTCATTCGGTAATCAATAAAAATATCTTTTATTTCCTGTGGCATTTCTATCATCATATCTCCAAGAGAAAATGGTCCATCCCATAATGTTTCGCCATAATAAATCACAATTGTAATAATCGGATGCAACCGATCGTCTTTTCTCATATTTGATAGAAATTCTTCTTGTGTTTCTTTTTTCTCTTTCTTTCGCTTTCTCGTAATATCTTGATACTCTTTTAAATATCCAAGTGCATCATAAATCATGGTTCTAAGCGGCATTGCATAGTGAATACTTTTTTGTGATTCAATGCCTAACACAACGAATTCAATTCCATAGGCACTCTTTTTTACAACATCTCTTGTTCTAGCAATGGTTTCTTTATATTGTTTAAATTCAATTACGCCAGATACATCGGTATCCATTTCCTGTAACATTTCTGGCTGTATCACTTCTTTTCCTTTAAATACTACCGTATTGAAGAGATCAGCAAATCTTTCATTCTCTCTCCAAAAGTCTTTAAAAATGATATCCGCCTTCGTTTTATCGTTCATTTTTCTTCTCCTTTTCTACCTTGTATTATACAGAAAAAATGTTGTAAATACAAGAAACTTGCTTATCCTAACTGCTGAAATGCCTTAAATTTCCACTGTATATGAATGGAGTAATTATGATAGACATAAACACTTTCTATCAGTTCTTCTACCATTTCTCGTGTTAGATGCTCCACCAATAGATAATCATTTAAGTTCTCTACATCGGAATGTTCCTTTTGTCGTTTTTTCTCCTCTAATATCCTTTCTTCTAGCTGAGTGATTGTTTGTTCTAACTCTTCTTGCTTTTCTACAATACTCTTTCGATACTGTAAATACTCTTCCCTTGTTATTCTTTCATTGATATATTGATCATAACAATCACTTTTTCTATTTTTACATTGGAGCAATGACTTTTCATAAATCTCTATTTGTTCTTTTAATTTAGAAATCTCATTGACAGCATTCTTTTTCTTGTATTTTTCTTTTTCCATAAATACTTTTATGTAATTTTTTATAATCGTAAATACAACTTCTTCGACCTTCTCTTCATCAATCCTCTCACTCATACAAGTTGATAATTGATTCATTTTCTTTGTTCCACAATAATATCTTGCAGATATTTTGTTATTTCGCCTTAGTAAATGACCGCAAACACCACACCTTAATTTACCTGAGAACAAATATCTTCCTTTTTGATATTCCTTTTCTTTATAGCTTTTCATAACTTTTTGTGCTTTTTCAAATACTTCTTTTGTTACTAGAGGCTCATGTGTATTCTCTACGATAATCCAATTTTCTTTTGGAACTTTTATAGTCTTAGTGCTTCCCACTTTTGGTCGATACCGCTTTCCATAAATGACTTTACCTAAATATCTCTCATCTCTTAAAATACGACCAATCGTAGGATTATCCCAAATGGCTTGTGTACCGACTACATTCCACGAACGCCTAATTCCTTGTTCTTTTTTATACATACTAGGTGTTTTTACTTGTTCTACATTTAATATATTGGCAATCTCTGTGCTAGTCATTCCTAAACATGCCATATGAAAAATTCTTTTTACAATCTTAGCAGTATCTGGCTCTACCACAAGACGATTTTTATTTTCTTCCGCCTTTTTGTAACCAAATGGTGCATATGGACTTAGATAATCTCCTTTCAATGCTTTTGTCATTTTCCCACTCTGTACTTTTTTTGACAGGTCTTTGCTATAATAGCCATATAAAATATTCTTAAAAGCGACATCAATCCCACTTGTCTTCCCTTTTATCTCATCACTATCATATCGATCATTAATGGAGATAAATCGAACTCCAAGAAATGGAAAAATCTGATCGAGGTAGTCACTAACTTCCACATAATTTCTTCCGAATCGTGAAAGATCTTTTACAATAATACAGTCCACTTCTTTTTTCTTCGCTTTCTCTAAAAGTCTTTGAATTGCAGGTCTTTGAAAATTTGTCCCAGAAAAGCCATCATCAATAAAAGTTTCTATCTTCGCATGATTGAACTCTTCTTTTGATTGTACAAAATGATAGAGTAAATCTCTTTGATTTTGAACGCTATCACTTTCTTCTTTCCCTCCCTCATTCAAATTTCTATCTTCCATTGATAATCGTATATAAAAAGCAATACAGACGTTAGACAATGTTATCCCCTCCATACACCATTTTACAAAGACTTTCGTATTCATTTTGAAAATGAAACTCAATATGAACTGTTTTGTTATCATATACGGTAATACTTTTAATCAATGTTACTACCATCTGTCTTGTTAAACTTTCCTGATCCTCAAACGATAATATTTTCTTTAACCATATAGTGTCATCTGGCCTTTGTAGTAACAATTTTTCCTCTTTTTCTTCCAGTTCTTTCAATTTAGATTTTAGATGATTCCCTTTTTCCTTGTAACGTTCACGAAACATGATATATTCTTCTTCATCAATCATCCTTTCCAAATAATCATCATATACTTTTTCCCGCAATCGTTCCGCATATAGAATCTCTTTTCTAATGCTCACAATTTCTTCCTGTAATCTCTCCGATTCCCTTTGTGAGCTTTTTCTATTTCGTGCTTTTTCTAATTGTTGCTTCATGTCATTTGCTAAATTCATTTGCATTTTTAATATTTCCCATATTGTTTCTTTTACTGTATCTTCTCTAATACTTGTAAAACTACAACTGGATCTATTATTTACATGAACTTGACAAATATAGCTATACCATTTCTTATGTTTTAGTTCTTTTCTTTTCGTTGTATAAACATTTTTATATCTTTTTAATCGTCCTCCACAGCATCCACACCGTATAAGCCCTTTAAAAATATTCTCTTTTTCACTTATATTGTCATATTTTCCATAATTCTTCTTATAAATAGCAGAGTTTTTTTCCATAATCTTTTGAACGGAGAAAAAAGTTTCTTCATCGATAATTGCTTCATGAGTATTTTTTACAATAATCCAGTCTTCTTTTGAAACCCTTCTCTGCTTTTTCCCTTGAAACAAAGACTCCCTTTTTTTCCCTTGTACCATATGTCCAAGATACATTGGATTTTTTAAAATTTCCTTAATAGTATCCGCTCTCCACTTTACAGTTGCCCATCTTTTACTCTTTACAATTCCTTTTTCATAGCGATAACGAGCAGGCGAGAAAATCTCATTCTCTTCTAACCATTCAATAATTTCTGAATAAGTAGAACCTTTTGCTTTTAACCGAAAAATGTTCTGTACAACTCCTGCTACCTCATGATCTACAATCAATTTATGCTTATTCGTTGGATCTTTTAAATAACCATATAAAGGATACGCTCCAAGATATTCCCCTTTTTCTTGTTTTGAACGGATAACTGGACAAATCTTTTGCGAAATATCTCTTGCATAAAGATCATTTGTCAAATTAACTAAGTGCATAATTAAATCATCGGAAGCTGTTGCCGAAAAACTATCATAAGAATCATTTACCGCAATAAATCGAACATTTAAAAACGGAAATATCCTTTCCAAATATTCTCCTGTTTCAATATAATTTCTTCCAAATCTTGATAAATCTTTTACGATAATACAATCAATTTTTCCTTGTTTGACATCTTCTATTAATTGTTCAAACGCAGGTCTTTGAAATTGTACTCCAGTTTCCCCATTATCTCTATAAACATCAATCACACGAAACTCTGGTCTTTTGGCCACATAATCCCAAAGAAGTATTTCTTGATTCTCGATTGAATCACTATCTTCTTTATGACTATTGAGAACAGATAGTCGAACATAAAGTGCTGTTTTATAATATTTTTCTTCTTCCCCTATGCTAGAAACTTCTATCGCTTTTTTTCCATTTCCTGTCATACTACATCACCTCTTTCTTTGATGATATAGCAATCTTTTCAATACTCTTAATCAGTTCTAATGCACCTTCATACTCAAATTGAAATTTAAAGTCAATATGAATTCTTTTCTTCTCATAAACAATCACTTGCTCAATCAATTGCACTACCATTTTTCTTGTTAAAGTATCAATCGTTTTATATTGTTTAAAATAAGAAATCCACTTTTGTCCTTCTGTTTCTCCCATTATAAAGCTATTGATCTCCTCTTCAATTCTTTGAATTGTTTTCTTTACCTCTCTTGCTTTTTCACTATATCTCTTCCTATAGATCTCATATTCTTCTTGGTCAAGAAGACCACTTTTAAAATCCTCATAAACTTGTGCTTTATTTTTCTGATACCGCTCATATTCTTTTTTCTTCTCTTGTAGCTTCTGATTGTTCTTTTGAACCTGCCAACTAGTATAAGAACAACGATCAATATTACATAACATTTCTTCTATGTCCAAAATAGCTTCTATATGTTTTTTTAAAACGATAAAAACAGCTTTCTCTAGCTCAATATCTCGGATATTATGGTTTGTACAGCCTTTGCCATTTTTATGTTTTGGACAAACATAATAGTAATAAGGATTATCTTTCGTAGAGTTATTCTTCCGTATCATATGGCTTCTACAATCCCCACAAATCACAAGTCCTGATAGTGGATATATCATTTCTTTCTTTGGTGCTGTCCTTGTATGAATTTTTAAGAGTTCTTGAACATTATCAAAGATAGCTTTATCAATAATTGCTTCATGATTATTTTCAATACAAATCCATTTACTCTCTGGAACACAAATCCGTTTTTTCACTTTATAATTAGGTGTTGTATACTTCCCTTGTATTAATGTACCAATATAAAGTGGATTTTTTAAAATACGCAAAACAGCCGCTGCCGTCCACTTAGCTGTTGCATTCATTTGAAAACTAGTCTTAAATTTTAAACCAAGATAGCGTTTATGCTCTGCCGGTGAAGACACACTTATTTCATTCAAATATTTTGCAATAGAGTCTGCACTCATACCTTCTAATTTTTTTCTAAAAATATCTTGGATAACTGGAGCTACTATTTCATCTACAATTAACTTATTTTTCCTTTGTGGATCACGAAGATACCCATAGGCAGTAAATGCACCTAGATATTCTCCTTTTTTTCTTTTAATTTCAAACTGACTTCGTATTTTTATAGAAATATCCCTACAATATGCATCATTCATTAAATTTTTCACTGGTACAACTAAGTTACTGTTAGATGTTCTAGGCTGTAAACTATCAAGGTTATCATTAATAGAAATAAAGCGTACTCCCATAAACGGAAAAATATTTTCAATATATTTTCCAGTTTCAATGAAATTTCTACCTAGCCTTGAAAGATCCTTGACAATAACACAATTTACTTTCTTCTCTCGAATCTCTTCCATCATAGCAAGAAAAGCGGGTCGATTAAAATTCACACCTGAATATCCATCATCAATTCTCTCTGAACATAAAATAATATCTTCTTGTTGTTCAATAAACGCTCGAATTAAATCTCTTTGATTACTAACACTATCACTCTCTATCTTATCGCCATCTTCTTTCGATAGACGAATATACATAGCAGCATGATAATATTTGTTATTTTCTTTCATATTGGCTCACTCCTAATGACATTTTTATAAATTTCTCATCAGAAAACCAATGACATAGACATATTTCATTAGGATTTACCATAAAGTCTTAATTTTCTCTATCATAACACAGAGAACATAAAGCGTCCAGATTGATTTTCCTTTTCTTTACAAATCATATTTTTTCTTCCTATATGAGAATTTATAATGTATCAAGGTATTGTTTCATTCTCTCTTCAAAACTAATGCCATCATTAGAAAATCCAACACTAACTACGATTTCTCCCACCTTAAAACAAAATGGATTCTTAATTTGCTCTACAAATTGTTGTATCCGCTGTTTTTTTGATGCTTCTTCATCTATTTTGATCTTTTTTAAATCTATCAATTCATTATGAGAAATCGTACGAACATCCACTTGTTTTAGTTGCTCTAATTCTTTTAATGTCATACTCTTCTGCCCCCATTCTTTCTCCATCTATATGTATTTTCTCTCTTGTCCTATTCCCATCCATATAAAATACTATGGATTTCACAGCTTCTTCATTATCTCCCAAAATATTGTTCTGTCTTTTTTTCTGCAAGAAATCTCCCAATATCTTCCATACAATTCGTCACTGGCATCTTTGGCAAAGCATTCAAAATATCACTTCGATACCGTTCATTCGCTCGACTATCTAAAATAGAAAACACACAAGTATCATTTTCTCTTCGGATTCCTCGCCCAATCCATTGTTTTAGCTTTATAAGCATGTTGGGAATAATTTCACTTGATAAATAGTCATGAAAATTATCATATAACGAACACTCATATTCTGAAACCGGATCAGGAATGGGAAATGGTAACTTCACAACAATAACAGAAGACACAATATCTCCTGCTAGGTCAATTCCTTCTCCTGCACTATCGCTGGCAAATAAAACTCCATTTCCACTTTTCCGAAACTGCTCTAATGTTTCCAGACGACCTTTTCCCATACAAAAAAGTGGACAGCTTGTTACACTTCCACTTATTTCATAATACATTTGTTCCATCATACGATACGATGTGAATAAAACCAATGTATGTCCATATGTTTGATTGATTAATTCTATGAGTCTTTCTTTTATTTTTTCCTTATATCTTTCTTGTTCTCCATTGGGACTTGGTAAATCCTCTGGTAAATATAATAATCCATGATTCCAATAATCAAAGGGCGAATGTTTACTCACCTCCATCATCCGTTTCTCCTCTAAAAAATCAAGTCCTATTTGTCGTTTAAAATGGGTAAAATCCTCATGGATAGATAATGTCCCCGATGTAAAAATATAAGGTTTCTTCTCGTCCCACAAATCTTCATACAATAAAAAATATAATTGCTTCGGTAAAGAGTATAGCTTTATTTGTCCTACTCCTGTATGCTCCAACCAATAAATAAAATTATCTTGTTCTAAAAATACAAGCAACTTTTCTCTTAGTTGTTCCAGAGCATATAAAATCCTTGAAGATAATCGAATTTTAAAAGCGTCATCAGAAAAAAGTAAAATAGAAATCCGTTCTAAAAATATTACTAACCTTCTCATGCTAGTAACGCTTTCAAAGTTAAACTCTATTGGTAAATGCCCTTTTCTATAAGAGGAATAAGAAATCTTCATCCATTCAAAGAATTCCTGTATTTCTGACTCTATTTTTTTACATAAAATTACTATCTCTCTTCTGCTTTCTGGATAAAAAGATAGCACACTAGAAATCTTTAAAAGTAGATGTTCAAATTCTCCTTGTTCTAAACAAATAGAATACATCTGCCTTGCTGCATGAATCATCTGATGTGCCTCATCAAAGACAATAACACTTGATGTTGGAAACAATTTCTTTCTTCCACTTTTCTGCCCTAAAATATCAGCTAATAACATATTGTGATTTAAAATCTGAAAATCATATCCAAATCCTTGTGCCTTTTTCATTAACATCTGGTATCGACAAGTTTCAAACCAACCACATCTTCTTGAACAATGTTCCACACAAATTTTTCGTTTTACATATGGAGTTAACGCCAATTCATCTAAATCAATCCAAGTTTGCCTTTGATATAAATTTCTTAATATATAAATTAACTCTCTATCTTCTACTCGATTATTATGCAAGATAGAACAATAATAATCCTTCACCCGATTTTCACAAGCATAATGACTCTTTCCTTTTTTAATTAAAAAAGAAAGTTCCCGATCCATCATATGCTCTTTCAATAAAATTTTAGAAAGCTGTGGCAAATATTGTTCTGTAATTGCCTTTTGTAAAGCAATGGTTGAAGTAGAAATCATAGCTGGCACTAAATCCTTATAAATAATTTTATAAACAATGACTGCTAATATGTACGCATGAGTTTTTCCTGTTCCAACTTCTGCCTCACATAATGCCACCTTATTTTCTATGATCGACTCCAACATCTCTAACGCTAACTCAATCTGACTTTTCCGAACTTTCATTCCATACTTTGGTAGCACTTCTTCAAATAAATATTGTAATATTTTTTTCGCTTCTTGTTTTTTTCTCATCTCTTCTGCCTCCCTGTGTATTTGAGTGATACAAGGACATAGTGGAATTTCTCTCTTTCCACTATGTAGTTTCTATCACTCCCATCTCTTCTTTCTTGTTTGTATGACAGACGTTTTGTGCGGTTCATAGAGCGATAACTCTATACACAAACACCATAAAAGCCGCCCTCTATTCTTTCTCAAATAAAGGTGTGCATTTTCTCAATCTTTTGGGCTACTTTTCTTCAAAGTAGAAGTATCATTATGATAAAAAAGATCCTCGCAATCCATTCCACCACAGAATGTGACAACTGCAAATTTATTCGCTCTTATAAATCATTCTTTTTTAGAAAAAATGTAATGGTTCTCATACATTCATACTCATGCCTTCTTATTCATGTGATATACAACTCATTTAAGTTACCCTTATATAAGTCCATAACAACTGACTGTCACTATACTCAACTTAACATTTTGTTTCTTGGCATCTATTGTTCCACAACTATCTTCTTGTCTAAGTTAGAACTTCATTTCCTCTAACAAAAAAGCGATTTACCCTCTTGGCGTATTTCAGCTCGTCGCTCCCTTTTTTATTGTTCGTATCTGCCATACTGCCATATGAAATTATCAAGGTTCATAGAGGCTAAAAAAGTTCCTCTCATATAATGTCTAAAAAACAGGGGGGTGTAGGGGTATTAAATTAAATTTTTTTATTATTTTTTTCAAAATTATAGTTTTTATAATATTGACTCTTTCCGCCTTTTATAGATTGATTAATCAATCTAATATCTATATATTTTTTTCAGCTTTTTGACACATACTTCAATACTCTCCTGAACAGATGTAAAATGAACTCCATCTAATTTGGCAATTTGTCTATAAGACATTCCTTCATAAAAGTGTAAATAAAATCGTCTTTTTTGAATCAAAGTTAGATTTCCCATTTCTAACAATTTCTTTACTGCCTGTTTCATTTCTTCTTCCTCCATCTTTTTTATAATCTCTAAATCAAACATACCTGCACTAACCTGCTCTATCTCTTCTACTGCTTTTAGTTCCTCTTTTCGCTTTGCATAGGCTGCCTCTTCTTGGTTTTGTTTATAGTAAATTTCATCTGAAATTCTCTTTAATTCCATAAAGTCTTGCTCTGTCTTATCTGGATTCTCTTTTAAATACTGTTCTGCTGTAACTTCTATGTAACCTTCTGAAACTTTATATAAAATGCCTTTACTGTATTTATTTCTCACATAATCTGTATTTTGAAATTTTCTCATGTCGTCCTCCGATTTTGATTTATTCTTCTTTGTAAAAATCAAAATCGAAGGCGGACTACGACATCGCAAAATTATACATAAAACGACAAAAGGCAATCGCAGTACACCTGCGATCGCCTTTTGTTGATTTTTTTTGACTGTATAAAGTTTTAAAAAAATAACCATATTCTTTTTCTCTTTAAAAATACGGTTATTCCTCCTCTATAATATTTAAACTCTATAACTACATATATTAACTTCCATAGAGTTACTTTCAACTGCCTTTTTTGCACTAGTATTTATAATTCTAATGTCTTATCTGCCATGTCTAATATATCATCATTATGTGAAACTATAAAAACTAATTTTTTCTCTAATTTCTTTATGACTTTCTTTATATCCTCCTTTGATTTCTTATCAATATTAGCAGTAGCTTCATCTAATATAAGGACACTTCTATTATATAATAATGCTCTAGCTAATATGACCTTTTGTCTTTGACCAGCAGATAATAAACATCCATTTTTTCCCACTATATAATCTTCCCCTACCTCTTGATAAAAATCAATTAATCCACAGTCTTTTAATACTGAATAAAATTCTTCTGCATTGACCTCTGAATTATAAAAATAAATATTATTTTTTATTGTGTCATTAAATAAGAAGCTATCTTGTGAAACTATTCCAAATAAATTCCTATAACTTTGTATATTTATTTCTTGAATATTCTTTCCATTTAAATAAATTTCTCCTGAATCAGGCATATAAAAACGTAACAATAGATTAATCAATGTAGACTTTCCAGCTCCATTACTACCTACAATAGATATTTTTTCTCCTATCTTTCCTTCTAGTTTTATATTATTTAACACTTTCTTTTTTTCGTAAGAAAATTGTACATCTTGGACATTGAATTGTATATTTTTACCTTCTATCTTCTGTAATTTTTTGCTACTGATTTGAATTTCTTCCATTCTCCTTTCAAAAAATTCTTGATATCTTTTTAGAGCTAATTCCCAGCTAATTAATGTCAATTTTAAATTAAACACTAGTGCAATAGGCGAAAGAATTAATACTGTGTATGTTGAAAAAGCAAATATTTCTCCAATTGACATTTGCATATTTAACAATTCTTTCATTCCTATAATATAAATAAAGCATATAATACTCTCCATCAATATTTTATCAAATATCTGATTCTTTATATCTTGGATATTAAAATTTTTTTCATTACTTACTAATTCTTGGAACATTTGTTCAAATTCTTTTTTTCTCTCTTCAAACACACCATAAATTTTTATATCCTTAATGCCATCTACAGTATCTGCAAACCAAGAAGAAAATTTTGATTGATTTATCATAGTTTCCTTTACAATCTCCCTTCTTTTAATTGCAATATACCTTACCCATATTATTTTTACTGGAATTAAAAATAATATAATTAACATCATTTTCCAATTAATAACAAATAATCCTATTATTCCTCCAATCATTATAAAAATTTTAGTTATTATCATAAAGAATTGTGGCTCTAATATCATTGTAATACTTTTAATATCAGTCGTTATATTGTTATATAGATTTGTAGTATTGATTCTTAGTAGCTCATCAATTCTAATTTTGCATAAAAATTCTATTATTTTATTATATAAAGTTAATGTTAATGAATTTTTTAAATCAATTCGAATATTTTCTCTTATCAAACCCAATATTTGATCCACCATTACAATACCAATTAACAATACACTATAAAAAAGAACTAGATTAAAATTTTTTTCTAATAGTCCTCTATCCATTAAATTCTTGCTGATTATTGGTTCCATTATCATTAATATTGATGACATAAGTAATAATATCAATACTATAATTTCTTTTTTCAAATTACCTGATAAAAATTTTCTTATCTCTTTTGGCACTGATTTAAATTTCATATCATCTTCTCCTTCATAATCGCCATATAAGCATCTTCTAAATCTCCTTCTACTATTTTAGCCTTTTTTATAGGTTGTTCTCTACCATAGAGTTTTAGTATTAGATTTTTATCTTTTCTCTTTGCTGATAAAATATTTTTTGTATCAATCCCTTTTCCAATTTTTGAAAAAATTAAGTTAGCTTCCTCTTGATACGCCCAAATCTTTCCTTTTACTTTCTCTTTTAAACCTTCACTTGTTCCATTATAGAGTATATGACCTTGATTCAATATTACTAACTTTTCACAAGAATATTCAATATCACTTACAATGTGAGTCGATAAAATAATGCTTTTCGTTTCTCCCAACAATGCAAATAAGTTCCGAAATCGGATTCTCTCTTCTGGATCTAGCCCTGCTGTCGGTTCATCTACAATCAAAAGTTCTGGATCTGGAAGTAATGCTTGTGCAATCCCTAGTCTTCTTACCATTCCTCCTGATAATTTTCCTATTTTCTTCTTCGATTCTTGTTCTAAATTCACCTGTTCTAATAACTCATAAATTCTCTTTTTTCTGTCTTTTACTTTTGCTAATATAGCCATATAGTCCATAAATTCATACACAGAAAAAAATGGATAAGGTGTAAACATTTGTGGTAAATATCCAATTCTTCCTCTCACATTAGTATGTTTTTTCTTTAATGGCTCATTATCAATGAGAATCTCTCCTTTTGTTGGTGAACTCAAAGAACTCATAATTTTTAATAATGTAGTTTTTCCTGCACCATTTTCCCCTAATAGCCCTACCATTCCTTTTTCAAAAGTTAAATTAATATCATATAATACTTGTTTTTCCCCATATTGCTTTTCTATATTTTTTAATTCTATTTTCATACTATATTTCTCCCTCGAATTTCTTTTCGTTTAAAAACTGCTATCCCAATCAGGCATAAAATTAAAACTACTAATACTTCCCATCCATTTCCTCTCTGTTCCAATGGATAAAAAATATAAAATACCCCTGTTATACTTCCTTTTGTTGTAAATTCCAAAAAATAATATGCCATAGCAATTAAAAATCCTAACCGAATATCCCCAGTGAAATGGCAAATAACGTTACCTATCATGCCAATATAAATACTTGCTAATAAAGCTGTGATTAACATTGTCTTTTGATCAAAGTTAGCACCATTTAGTAAAAGCATTTTATAGAACAATCCAAAAATGATAATCTCTAGTAATACTGCGATTCCAAACTGTATGAAAAATAAAACTGCAGATATCCAGTTGTTTTTTATATAAAATTCTTCTTGACTATTCCAATGTCTTCCAATATTTACAAATAAAAATATACTACTCAATGGTAAAAACATTTCTGACATTCCAATGACTTCTGTTTCTCTTAATACTTGAATCCCCCAAAATAATGGTGCCAAAAAAGGAATTATAAAAGCAAGGATAATGTTCCAACGAAAATTAATTTTCCACTGATAAAAAATCAAGGAACCTATGTAGTTTTTTTCATGACAACTCTTATTCTTCTCAAAAGCTCTATCTCCAAATCTCTTTATTTTATTTCGAAGTATTTGTTTTTTCTCACTCTCCCTTTCCGTTCTTTGAAACCATAAAGTAATTCCTACAAATAAAATTCCTGAAAGAAACAGATAAAACAATCGATTCCCAATCACTGCCGTTTTCCATTCTGAATATGTCGTATCAGAGCAAACCCCATTCATACGGATAATATATCGATAAAACGAATAGTCACCTCTCGTTGGAAAAAAAGAAAGAAAGGTATAAAGAATAGAAACACCAATTGACAATAAAGATTTTTTAAAAACAATTGACAAGAAAAATGTAAATACTACAATAAACAATATTGTCGGTAAAATCCACCCCATAATATATTTATAAAATGCAAAACTATCAATCTCATATCCAAAATTAAGTGCTACTATTTTATATTTGATCGTTGCAAACGTACCATAAAGCATATATGGAATCATCAAAAGAATACTTGTTGCTATTATCTTTGATAAAATATATTTTTTAATGGAATACCCGCTTAATACTATAAGAGATTTCATATGATATCGTTCATCTCGCAATAAAATAAACGATGTTATCGTTGCCGTTAGCATACCTGCGATACATCCCATATAATCTGCTACATCTCTAGCATAAGCATTCGTTAATAAGTCAGGTTTTTGTGTTATTTCTTCAAAATATGCCTTTGCCTCATCGTATGTTTTATTTCGATTAATCGTCAAATACTTCTTATTATATTCACTACTTCCACCTAGTTGTCTATCTAATTTCTCACATAAACGATAAATCTCTTCTTTTTTTATTTGTTCGGAATTTTTTATGTTATTTAGCTGAGCAAGAGTCTGCTCCATATCTCTTTGATTCTTTGTCGTTACATTCCGATATTGTCTAACAGAAAGAAAGGAATACCTTAAATACTTTCCTTCTTTTAAATTATCGTTTATCCGATTGATTATTTCTTCTAAAATTAACTTCGGATTTTCTACTTCTGTTAATCCATAGACTTCTCTTTTATAATTTTCTATCTCATAATTTAAGACTCTTTTTGAATAAAAACTATCTCCTCCTAATAAAAAATCAAGATGGTTTAATTTTTTCTTTATGGCACTTTCAGAACGTTTTATTTCCTTCACTAATTCTGGTTGTTCTCTTGTAAAATCCTCATTTAACCAGTGTAATATCTTTTCATATGCTTCTTTTTCTTCTTCTTTCAAGTTTCTACTTCCAGATTGTATTAAAGAATAACTATCATAAACTTCTCTCTTACCATTTTTATATTCCATGAAAAGGTGCTCATATAAATATTCCGAAATGGGAATTGGAGCTAATCTTGTGGTTTTATTTGGAAGGGTTATTTGAGAAAACAAAAAGCTAATTACTAAGATTGTATACACATAAATGGGTAATTGTTTTATCTGAACTTTCAACTCTTTCCCCATTAAATAAAAAAAATTCATTTTAAATTCACCCATCTTTCCGCAAATGCTTGACTAATAGTATATATATTATTAAAATCGAAAAAATATATATTATTATATTCTAACTGATATTTTTTTCTAACCATTCAATTATGCCAAAATATATTTTTTCATATTTTTTATTTGCTATACCATCTTTATTATAAATTTCCTGTAATTTATAATTTTCCTTTATATATTTTTCTATACTGGGTTCTATAAAATTTTTTTCTAATCCCATAGTTTTATTTATATTATCAAATAAAACCATCTTATCTTCCCAAATTTTAAAACTTGCATTTTCATACAAACATTTTTCTAAATCAATATCCTTCCCCTTATTTTTTAAAAAGTTTATAATGGATCGGTTACAATAAACTAGACAGTTTTTTTAAGGTCATATATGGATCGGTTACAATAAACTAGACAGTTTTTTTAAGGTCATATAAAATAGAATCATAGAAAAGGAGTGTTTTTATTATGACCACAAAAAGACCACGTCGTACTTATACAGACGAATTTAAAAATCAATTAG
>DVIZ01000180.1 GCA_018710905.1 Candidatus Scybalomonas excrementigallinarum
TTAAGTTACGATACAACGGATAGAGTTTGTGATATCGTTAAGACTGTAAAACAAGAAATGACACACTACCTTTGGCAAAAATATAATGCAGTTTTGTCTAAGCGATATTGGAAGAAAAAGATATTTTGGTCATATGGATATTTTGCTTGTAGTATTGGAGAAGTATCATCAGTCACTATACAAAAGTACATTGAGAGCCAAGGTTAATGGCTACGAATTTACAAGGCTCCTCCCAACGCCTAAAGGCAGTGGGTTTCCGACTACGAAAAACGAAAGGATTTAATTTATGAATACTCTTTCCTGATACCGCCATTTGATGAATCTCCTCCATATAACGGGTTGTTTCATCATGACGAACGTATTCTTTTTGATAATCTAATGTTTGAGGTTTTTGTTGAATACTATTTGTTTCTCTTTCCACTTCCTCATACAAAGAAAACTCTGTTGTTTTTTGATGACAAATAGGACATTCTGTTATTTTCTCAAATGCTACTCCTTCTTTTTCTTCATCATAAATAAACCCACATATATTGCATCGAAACTTTGCCATATCATATCCTCCTCTAATAGTTCTTACACCTTTCGACAAAATACTGTTATAATTTGTTCTTATTTTACCACATTTTATCTTTTTCTTGTATATCTTTTTTATTTTTTCTATTTGTAATAGGATAAAAAAGATATTTTTATCTATTTGTGAATTTTTTGTGAAATTATCACTCACCTCTTGACTTTGCTAATAATAGGTGTTATAGTACAAATAGAACAAAGGAAAAGGAATAAAAAAGAAATAATTCCAAGTACTTACGTTCAAAAGAGAACAACACCTCGGATTGATAATTCTCCGACAGTGCTTCTTATAAAAATTTTTTCATAATTGAAAGGAGAAATGACTTATGATGATGCCTAGTATTTTTGGAGAAAACTTATTTGATGACTTTATGGACTTCCCATTTAGTAAAGAATTTGAGAAAAACTTCTTTGGTAACAAAAATCCACTGTATGGTAAACATGCAAAGAACATGATGAAAACCGACGTTCGTGAAACAGAAAATGGATATGAAGTGGACATCGACTTACCAGGATTTAAAAAAGACGAAATTACAGCAAAACTTGATAATGGATATTTAACAATCTCTGCAAGTAAAGGTCTTGATAAAGATAAAAAAGATAAAGATGGACATTATATCCGTAGAGAACGCTATGCTGGTAGCATGAGCAGAAGTTTCTTTATCGGTGAAGGAATCACAGAAAACGATGTGAAGGCAAAATATGAAGATGGTATTTTAAGACTTTCCATTCCAAAGAAAGAGCCTAACAAAGTAGAAGATAAAAAATATATTTCCATTGAAGGATAAAAAAATAAAAAGGACGAGAGTCAATTTGGGCTCTCGTTCTTTTTATTTTCCAGAAAACAACCAGTCAGTTAAAAGCATTGATACGCTTAGGAAAACATGTGTACCATTTATTAAAACAGGTGATCTTGCTGCTATTATATAGTAAACTCTTTTATAGATCATCTACTAAAGCGGTACTTTTTGCATATGCGGTACTTCTCGCTTCAAAGAAATCGGTTTTTACAAGATTGGCATCTGCATATTGGCTCACCCATTTCATATTTTCTGGTTCTTTTTCATATCCTTCGAATAATGTTCCAAATCCTAAACTGGAAAAACGGAAATTTCCAAGGTATTTAATATAGTCTTCTACATTTTTTTTGGTGAGTCCATCAATTTTATCCCCTATGACATAATGTCCCCACATAATTTCTTGTCGAACACCTTCTAGGAACATTTCTCTTATCAATTCGATATTTTCTTGTGAAAAAAGCTGTGGCTCTTCTTTTTTTAGTTCCATAATAATACTGCGGAAAAGCCATAAGTGGGTATTCTCATCGCGGTTAATATAGCGAATCTCCTGTACGCTTCCTGACATCTTCCCATTTCTACCAAGGTTATAGAAAAACATAAAACCGCTATAAAAATAAATTCCTTCTAGTATATAATTTCCGATTAAAACTTTTAATAAGGTAAAGAGATCTTTTTGTTCTTGAAATTCATTATATAAGTTTCCAATAAACGTATTTCTTCTCAACAAATGTTCATCATCTTTCCACTGATACAAAATAGAATTTCTTTCAATGGGACTACAAATGGAGTCTAACATATAGCTATAACTTTGGCTGTGCACAGCCTCTTGAAATGCTTGAATTGTTAAACATAAATTTACCTCATTGGCTGTAATATACTCTCCAACCGATGGCAAATTGGCTGTTTGAATGGAATCCAAGAAAATAAGAAAACTTAAAATTTTATTATAAGCATTTCTCTCTTCTTCCGAAAGTTTTGGATAATCAAGTACATCCGTAGCTAAACTAATCTCTTCTGGAATCCAAAAATTATTCATGGCTTGGCGATACCAACTGCTCGCCCAACGATATTTCATATTATTAAAGTCATTGAGATTTGTTGTGTTTCCTCCAATGATACGGCGTTTTGAAACATCAATCTCACCATCTGGATTGAATAACTTCTTTTTTTGTAACTTTGACATCTTTTTTCTCCTATATTTTTTATTTACAAATAAATTTTCATACATTAAGAGGAACAACTTTCACATTCTTCTACTTCTAACGATTTACTTCTCACATAATAAAGAGTCTTTACTCCATTTCTCCATGCCTCTAAGAAAAGATTTAACACTTGCCGCATCGTATACTCGTTTGTAATATATAAATTCACGCTCTGTGCTTGATCAATATGTCTTTGACGTACACCTGCTGCCTTCATACTCCAAGTCTGATCTAGTTGATGAGCCTCTTTATAAAGCCAATACGTTTTACTATCCAAATCAGGAGCGACTCTTGGAAGAATACTGTGCTTCTTCTCTTCTAAATAATAGCGTTTCATAACAGGATCTACCCCTGCCGTCGTTCCTGCCAATATACTTGTACTACTTGTTGGAGCAATGGCAATTAAATAGGCATTTCTCATTCCATAAGTAGCGACTGACTCTCTTAACTGGTTCCATTTCTCACTGCTATAATTTCTCTTCTCGAAATAAGCTCCTGTTTCCCATTCACTTCCTTTAAAAACAGAATAAGCACCTTTTTCTTTTGCCAATTCATTGCTTGCTAAAACTGCATAATAATTAATTTTCTCAAATATCTCATCTACAAATTGCAAGTGTTCCTCGGATTCCCATGCGATTCCTCGTTTTGCCAACATATGATGATAACCGCTCACACCTAGTCCAATACTGCGATAACGTTTATTTGTAATCTTGGCATAAGGAATCGGATAGAAGTTTAAATCAATGACATTATCAAGAGCTCTCACTGCTGTTTCCACAACTTCTTTCATCTTTTCGTCATTTTCTACTTCTAAATTTCCAAGACATAAACTAGCTAAATTACAAACAACAAAATCCCCAGCTTTTACAGAGGTAGTGACAATAACTTCATCATTGTCTTCGCCTACTTCAATTGTCTTTGTTTCCATCTGCTCCATATTTTGGGCAATCTCCGTGCAGAGATTGGAAGAATAGATCATGCCTTTGTGGCTGTTTGGATTCATACGATTCACAAGATCTCGATTGAAGATAAATGGGGTTCCCGTCTCAACTGCAGACTTTAAGATTAAACGCACAATATCCTTTAAAATCACTGTTTTTTTATGGATACGTTCATCTTTCACACAGTCTAGATAACGCTTTTCCCACTCTTCTCCATAATAATCTTCTAAACAATATCCTTTTGTCTTCATGACTTCATGAGGGCACATTAAATGCCAATCCTGATCTAAATTTTCCTCTGCCATTTTCCAAAATAAATCTGGATAACAAACTGCTGGAAAGACATCATGTGCCTTCATTCTCTCATCTCCATTGTTTGTCTTTAGCTGTAGAAATTCTAACAGATCTTTGTGCCATACATCCAAATATACCGCAACGGCTCCTTGTCTCATTCCCAACTGATCCACAGCAACTGCCGTATCATTGACAAGACGAATCCAACGGATAACACCGCCTGCTGCTCCTTTAAATCCCCGAATGGTGCTTCCTGCGGAACGAACTTTTCCAAAATAAAGTCCCATTCCACCACCAAACTTGCTTACCATTGCAAAATTATCGATGCTTCGATAAATTCCTTCTAAGCTATCAGGAACGACATCAATAAAACAACTGGAAAGCTGATAAAAAGGCTTTCTTGCATTGGATAATGTAGGCGTAGCCATAGTCACTTCCATTTTACTGAGCATATCATAGAAACGTCTTACCCATACCATTCGATTATCTTTTTCTTTTAATGCCATATGAAGGGCAATTCCTAAGTACATCTCCTGTGGTGTTTCTAATTTTTCGCCATCGTGGCTTTTTATTACATAACGTTCTAATAAAAGATCGAGCCCTGCATAAGTAAATAACTCATTTCTATCTTCTTGTAAAAAAGTTTCCGCTTCGAATAATTCTTCCTTTGAGTAGGCTTCTAAAATATAGTCTCCATATAAATTTTTGCTCGTCAAATAACAAAGTTTTTCATAAAAATTAGAAATAGTAAGAGCCTTCATCTTCTCTTCTAATTCTATTTTAAATTTACAATATAACAGTCTTCCTGCAATAAACTCCCACTTTGGAGCTTCTTTTGATGTTAATTCAACGGCTGACTGGATTAAAACTTCTAGTCGTTCTTTTTCTGTCATATCCTCTTTTAAAAATCCTTCCAGTCGCTCTTGTAAATTTTTTAAATTATAACATATTTCACTAAAATCACCTTTAATTTTCGTAAGACATTTTAATATGGCCTCATGAAAAAACACTTTATCCAAAAAACTCTTCTCTTTGTCTATCTTTTTATTTGATACCATATGTTGTATCCTTTCTATTATTCTATCCTATATGTTGTCATTGATATATAATTTATCATAAAACCAATAGAATAGCAATCGCTTTTTCTTAAAGAAAATTTTTCTAAAGCAACACTCCTTTTTTCTCCTTATATACAATGAACACAATTCCGATATTCTCTTGGCGTTTTTCCTATATATTTTTTAAATATTTTAACAAAATAGTTCACATCTCCAACACCACAATAGTGTGCCATATTTTGTATCTGCATATTTGTAGAATTTAATAAATAGATCGCATGTTGCACTCTTTTTTGAGAAACATAATCGGTCAATGTCTGTCCAGTCTCTCTTTTAAACAGATTGGATAAATAGCTTGCATTGATATTAAAATGTTTGGCTATCGCTTTTAATCCTAAATCAGCGGTTAAATCAAAATCGATATACGTGATCACTTTTTGCACTGGCAGACTATACTTTTTCAAAGAATGATTTTTTACTAATAAGCAATATTTGTGAATCATTTCCTTTTGCATAACCCAGCATCAATACTATGGACTCCTTCAATTTTCTTAGCATAAGAAGAGGAAATTCGATCAAGATAAAGTGGATGAACTGCCCCATACTCTGCGGCTTTACGCAAAATTGTATTGAGTATAATCATATAATTTTTTATATTCCGTATCGGATCTGCCACCCTCTGTTCCATGCCTCTTTTAAAAGAATCCATATCAAT
>DVIZ01000181.1 GCA_018710905.1 Candidatus Scybalomonas excrementigallinarum
ACTGGATAACAATTGAATCAGTTTTTCAAATCTTTTCTCATAAGTTTTTTTGTTTAACACCTCTTTTTCTTAATTATAACATAGAAATATAGAGGTTATACTTTATATAATTTCTTAAGTTTATGATGTTGGGCTAAGCCGATGTTTTTGGATGTATACAAGGCATAAATCAAGGACAAAAGTGCGAAAAGTAGATGTTTCATGATAGAAACGATTAATTGAATAATAGAACTGATAGATTTAAGTATCCTGCAAATGTAAGCCAAAGGAGATAGGGGATTTGAAGCCAAGCAGAAAGTGGTGAAATCCGATAAAAGGCTCTTATCATTTGAAAAACAACAACCCATAACAAAAGAAGAATAAAAAAAGCGAGCAGTGTATTTTGAAGAGAAAAGAAAACGGGAGCCCAAAGGAAATTTAGGAAAACCTGAGTAAGATAGAGTAAAGTAGCGGTTGATGTAAAAGGAGAGGGAATTGTTTGGATTAAGTAAAAGCTAACGCCTAGAAGAAGATAAAGAATTGTCCAAACAATGGGAAATAGGAAGCTAGGAGGAGAAAAAAGAGGTTTTGTTAATTGCTCATAGTAAGTAAAAGAATCTCCAGTAAGGAGGCTAGAGACAATCCCTGCAAAAAGTGGGAGAAGAGATAACCATAATTTGTTCCATTGAATTTTCATAATAGCTCCAAAGAAAAATATTATTAATAAAGTGTATGTAAGATAGAAAAATATAGTATAAAAAAGCTATTTTGAGGAAGAAAGAATGAAGAAAAGTATCTCTATAACAAAGAAAAATCATAGTTTCTCCTACAAAATAGCTTTTTAAAAGGTGTAATAAAAAATTATCCAAGTGCTACATCGAGTACCATCATAATAACAAAACCGATAGCAAAACCAATGGTGGCAATATTACTATGCTCTCCTTCGGCGGATTCAGGGATTAATTCTTCCACAACGACATAAATCATAGCACCAGCCGCAAAAGAGAGTAAATAAGGCAAAATAGGTTCGATAACGCTTGCAAGAATGATAGTGATATAGGCACCAATTGGTTCTACAATGCCAGAAAGTGTTCCATAGATAAATGATTTCGTTCGACTGATCTTTCCTTCGCTTCTAAGAGGAAGGGAGATAATCGCACCTTCTGGAAAGTTCTGAATGGCGATTCCAATGGATAAGGCAAAAGCACCTGCTAGTGTGATTTTGGAATTGCCTGATAGAACACCTGCAAATACAACACCGACAGCCATACCTTCAGGAATGTTATGAAGAGTAACTGCTAAGACAAGCATCGTTGTCTTTTTAAGTTTTGCTTTTGGACCTTCTGGTTTGGCATGAGCATTATGTAAATGGGGAATCAATTGATCCATAAGAAGTAAAAATCCAATGCCTAATAAAAAGCCTACAACAGCTGGCACAAAGGCAAAGCGTCCCATATCGCTTACCATATCCATAGAAGGAATTAATAAAGACCAAACAGAGGCAGCTACCATAACGCCAGCAGCAAAGCCTAATAAAGCTTTTTGTACAAGTGGTTTTAATTCGTTTTTTAAGAAAAATACACAAGCAGCACCAAGGGTCGTACCTGCAAATGGTATGAGAAGTCCTAAAAATGTATTCATAAAAAACTCCTTTCTTAATCGTTATTCTGATATATCCTTACTATTGTATCGAATTTTGTAAAAAAAAACAATATGTTTCTTATATGATAAAAAAGTTCAGTGACAAAGGCGGTTTCCTTTTCACTGAACTTTTTTTATCGTTTGTTTAGTTGAAGCGCTTCTCGTAAGAAGTCTAATCCGTTTGATCTTACTTTTTCAATGTTTTTGCGTAATGCAATAGGATCTTTAATAACAAACTGATCAAAGTCTTCAAATGTGGTTGGATCGGTAATCATATGATCTTCTAAGTCTAATGATTTTAATAAGTCTATCGTACGACTACCGGTATCGGAGTGAAGCATGGATACGAAAGGTTTTTCAAAAATAGCAGAGAAAACAGTTCCATGGAACGAGTTTGTAATTACCATTTCTGCATTTTCGATCCAGCCAAGCCATTCTCCAGGAGTAGAGGTATAGGTGTTGTCCACTTCATTAATAAAGAATTTCTTTTGACGTCTTTGCACAATTGGAAGTCCAAGAGCACGAGAGATGGAATTTGCAAATTTTACAACTTGTGGGTTATTTTCCATCATATAAACAAAAATATATTTTTCATTAATGTCTGGCGCTTTTTTAATGGCATCGTATTTATGCCCAGGAATTAAAAATGTTGGATCCGCCACTACATTTACTTTATGAGAAGTTAAATTCTGAATGGCAGGAAGCGCACTGCTTTCACGAATAGAAATAGAAGTAAAGCTTTTCAGTGCGTGTCGAATTCTCTCATGGTAAATTGGTAATACATAGTTACGTCCTGTGCTGGCTGCATAAGAGATTTTTAATGCCTGTTCTGGGGCAAATTCAAGGAAATAAGCGGGATCATATCCACCAATATGCTGGCTATTCCAAACTTGATCGCTACCAGTAATATAAGCATCTAATTCTCTTGTTTCATTTGTTAAATCTTCATAGCAAGTATAATTTCCAAATAGATTGAAATTGTCTTCGATAAACTTACTATAGCGTTCATAGCGAAGAAGACTTGCAGGATTTTTCTTTTGCAATTGTTTTATTTTTTTTGCGCGAAGTTTTGGATCGGTCTCTTTGATTGGATCATAGAGATTATCAATAACAGGAGTGTGATAATTGATCACACAAGGCTCTACACCTAAATCGGCTAAAGCTTGTTGTAATGCCCATGTTTGAAGGCTAGCACCAAAGTTATGAGCGCTGTGGAATGTAATAACACCTGCTTTCATATTAGTGAACCTCCTTTAAAATTGTTGTAATAGAAAGAGTATCAGCTCCAACGCCGACAGAAGTATATTTCTTAAGTTCTTGCACTTCCGGTAAATTTTCCATAGAAGCAGGAATCCATACTTTATGGAAAGAGCGAGTATGTTCTAAGAAATATTGAATACTCTTTCGATAACGTTTGGAGTTTTGATATTTTTTTTCATTAAAGTTTGAGAAACAGAATATTTTTTTCTTGCCTGTTTTGCTCAAAATTTCAAACATTAAACGATCCATACAAGAGTAGAGAATCGTTGTATCAAAGGAAATATCACCATAGTCCTTTTTCACTTCACGAGTGGCAAATTTTTCTACCTTTTTCTCATAAAATCCTTTGAATAGGCCATATTGGAGATAGAGTTTAAATGCAATTTTTTCAGAAACAAGGCAGTCTCTTTCTTTTAAAAGAGGGAAATAGCCAATTTTTCGATCGAGTTGTGAGAGCATAGAAGAAGTTTTCTTCATAGCTGCGGCCTTAAAGGAGAAGAAATAATTTCTCTCATCTAAATTTTGTCTATTTAATACCCGAATGAAATGTTGATCGGCATAGCGTTCTTTTAATCCTTTTGCATAAATTAATACATTTGGTACTGTTTCTCCTGTGTGCTCTTCGATTAATAAGCCAGTGTCTTTTTGTAAAAATACGGTGTCACAAACATCTTTTGCCGTATGTGCTGTATCATGGCTACAAAATCTTTCATAGAAGTTGGTATAAAATGGAGCATCCTGATTAATCGCTTCAATTAATTCTTCTACGGTTTCTGCCTTTGGAAGATCCATTTCGTCAAGATCTACATAAATACCACGACCTTCTAAATATTCTTTTCTATCGTAAGTGAATAAAATGATTTTCTTTTTAGAAACGCCATAATCGAACATAATACTAGAGTAGTCGGTTACTAACATATCACTGGCATTTAAGAAATCATAAGTTTCATATTCTGATGGAAAATCTTTAATATGAAGGAATTCACTGCAATCGATTCCATTTTTTACATAAGGATGAAGTTTTACAAAAAATACTTGATCGTCGCGAAGGACATGATCGAGCTGTGCAAAGTAATCGTATAATTGTTTTACTTGTAATTTATTTTCCATCTTATGAAGGAGTCCACGCCATGTTGGCATATAGACGATAACTTGTTTTCCTTCTAATCCACATTCTTTGCGAATTTCTTCATAACGGTGTTCGCGGAAGAAAGCGGAGTTTCTTGGATAACCAGATAAAAGCACGTTTCCTTTATAGACTTTATCAATCATATAGTCGGTTAAGAAAATGTCTCTTGAAAATTCTTGTTGATATAATAAATAATCGGCAATTAAGAAGTTTCTTTGTACGTTTCCAAGACCATATTCACGGCTAGGAACAATACGTCCCATAGCTTTTAATGGAGTACCATGCCATGTGTTTAAATACACTTGTTCTGGGCGTTTAATAAAGTAAGGTGGAAAACTTGTATCGGTTACAAGGTATTTGGCCGTTGCAAGGACTTTTAAATATTCATCACTGCGTAATTCAATAATATGAACATGGTTAATACCGTAGTATGCCATCTGTTTTTCATAAAATTCTCGTTTTGCTTTTTTTAATACAAAATATATTTTAAAATCTTTATATTCTTCTCGTTTTGTTTCCAACATCATGTTGAAGATGTTTCCTGCCATATCATCGCCGTGTTTGGATTCAAATAAAATGGTTTTGTCTTCTACAGGACAAGTTTCATAATATTTCGTATAACGATAAGTGGAAGGAAGATTGAAAAGTTTTAAAAACTTTAATTTGTTTACAATCAACTGTTTTTTCTTTTTGGATTTTTTGAATTTTCTCCATTTTCCAGTGATTTTTGCCTTAAAACTTTTGAATTTTTTTCGAACGACTTTCACTTTTTTTGAAAAAGGAGAAGCCGTTTCATCTTCTGTCACTTGTTGGATGAGAAGTTCTCGATTCGTATAAAGTGCTAAATTATTTTTAATGGATTTTGTAGAGGAATATTTTAAATAGTGATTGGTACGCCAAGTTGGAACTTCCTTATCCAAGAAATCTTGTGTCTTTTGAATCATCTCTAGTTTTAAATCCAACTGACCTTTGGAACTAGCATTAAAAAATGCTGGATAACGGAAGAAAAAGTGGCGAACACAAATATATTCCAGTTCATCGTAAAAGGTGTCGAATAAGTTTTCCTTTTTCATAATCTGGAATAGAAGTTCAAATGCAGTTACAATATCCATTGTTGCTTTATTAAAGCTATTTAAAAAACCGCCTTGTGTTGTACGGCGATAATTGTAAAGAGGTAAGTTGACTTTACCGATGCACTGCGCTTTACAAGCGACAGAGAAAGCCACAACTAAATCCTCAAAACGAAGTCCTTCAGGGAATCGGATTCCTTCTAAAAGACTTCGTTTAAACATTTTATCCCAAGGGAATGGGGAAATTTTTACTAATTCAAATTTGCGATCAGAAAGTTTGAAATTCTGACTAATTGGAAGTGTGGCAGCCACTTTTTTTGTAATGGAGCCATCAGGATTTTCATAAACGTTATTTCTAGCACAGAGAACATAGTCGTTACCGTCTGTTATCGCTTTTGTATAGAGGATTTCACACATATTAAGCTCTAGATAATCATCGCTATCTACGAACAAAATATATTCTCCTTGTGCTTGATCAAGACCGAAGTTTCTAGCATGGCTTACACCGTGGTTTTCAGTTGTAAATACTTTTACTTTATTAGGATATTCTTTCGCATATTGATTAAGAATATCGATACTGTTATCAGGGCTTCCATCGTTAACTGCAATAATCTCAATCTCCTCCAAAGTCTGATGTACAAGACTTTCCATACATTCAGGGAGATAGGCTTCTACATTATAGACAGGAACGATAATACTGACTTTATATTCCGACATAGTTTAGTCCTCCGAACTTGTATTTATCTTTATGTTTTTTTCAAAAATAATAGTCATAAATTTTTGATGACTAACCAATTGAATAGTACCATATAATAAGGGCTTTTGCAATATTTCTTAAAGAAATCAGTTGGAAACGTGGGAAGGAAAAATAGGGAAAGAAAAAGTTTGATAAGAAATTGTTAAGATTTAAAATATTTTTTCGATTTTTTTTGAGGAGGAAAGCGGAAAGACTTTGATATTATAGGAAAACAAAGGATGGGGAAAAATGGAAAATTAAGACTTGGTAGGAAATTCAAAAATCAAGACTTGACTTAGAAAAACATTAGTGATAGGATAGGAGTCCATGGAATACATGATATAGTATTAAAATAATTAATTAATTACTATATATAGTTTTCGGACAATAATAGAATGAATAATAAGTAAGAGATAGAGGAGGCCATAACGTGCAGTGTAGTGAAATAAAAGTCATAAAAAAAGATGGAACAAGAGAGGATTTTAATGTTCAAAAAGTAATAATTGCTGTCAATAAATCCGCAGAAAGAGCAATGATTAAATTCTCTCAAGCAGAGCTTAATTTTATTTGCCAATTTGTAGAAGAAAAAGCAGAAGCATTAAATATTGCAGGAATTCCAATTGCCCAAATGCATAATTTAGTGGAAGGAGCTCTTGAAAGAGTGAATCCACTCGTTGCAAAAAGCTATCGTGATTATCGCAATTACAAACAAGATTTTGTGCAGATGCTTGATGAAGTGTATAAAAAGAGTCAATCTATTATGTACATTGGAGATAAGGAAAATAGTAATACCGATAGTGCACTTGTTTCTACAAAAAGAAGTCTTATTTTCAATGAATTAAATAAATCTTTATATCAGAAATTTTTTATGACGGTAGAAGAACTACAAGCATGTAGAGAAGGATATATTTATATCCATGATATGTCCGCAAGAAGGGATACGATGAACTGTTGTCTCTTTGATGTAAAGAATGTTTTAACTGGCGGATTTGAGATGGGAAACCTCTGGTACAATGAGCCAAAGACATTAGACGTTGCGTTTGACGTGATTGGAGATATTGTATTAAGTGCAGCAAGTCAACAGTATGGTGGATTTACTGTACCAAGTGTGGAAGAAATCTTAGCTCCTTATGCAGAAAAATCTTATGCGATGTATGTGGAAAAATATGAAGGATTAGGCCTTTCTAAAGAAAAAGCAGAAGAAATCGCACTTACTGATGTCAAACGTGATATGGAACAAGGCTTCCAAGGTTGGGAATATAAATTCAACTCTGTATCCTCAAGTCGTGGAGATTATCCATTTATTACAATGACAGCGGGAACTGGTACAAGTCGTTTTGCAAAAATGGCTACTATTACAATGTTAGACGTGAGAAGAAAAGGACAAGGAAAATCAGGACATAAAAAACCAGTGCTATTCCCAAAACTTGTATTTTTATATGATGAAAACTTGCACGGAGAAGGAAAAGAATTAGAAGATGTGTTTGAAGCAGGAATTCGTTGTTCTGCTAAGACAATGTATCCGGATTGGCTTTCTCTTACTGGAGAAGGTTATGTGCCAAGTATGTACAAAAAATACGGCAAAATTATTTCTCCAATGGGTTGTCGTGCATTCTTATCCCCTTGGTATAAAGAAGGTGGCATGACACCAAAAGATGAAAAAGATGAACCTGTTTTTGTTGGTCGCTTTAATATTGGTGTTGTAAGCCTTCACCTTCCAATGATTTTAGCTAAAGCAAGACACGAAAGTCGTGACTTCTTTGAAGTATTAGATTATTACTTAGAGTTAATTCGTAAGATTCATATTCGTACTTATGCATATCTTGGAGAATTAAGAGCTTCTACAAACCCACTTGCTTATTGTGAAGGTGGTTTTTATGGTGGTAACTTAGGTCTTCATGATAAAATTAAACCATTATTAAAGACTGCTACCGCATCTTTTGGTATCACAGCATTTAATGAACTTCAGGAATTATACAATGGAAAATCTCTTGTAGAAGATGGTGAGTTTGCATTAGAAACTCTTCGTTATATCAATGAAAAAGTGGAACAGTTTAAACAAGAAGATGGAAACCTCTATGCGATTTATGCAACACCAGCAGAAAATTTATGTGGACTTCAAGTAAAACAGTTCCGTAAAAAATATGGAATTATTGAAAATGTATCCGATAGAGAATATGTGAGCAATGGATTCCACTGCCATGTAACAGAAGATATTACTCCAATTGAAAAACAAAACTTAGAACATCGTTTCTGGGAACTTTCTAATGGTGGAAAGATTCAATATGTAAAATATCCAATCGATTACAATATGACAGCGATTAAGACATTAGTTCGCCGTGCTATGGCAATGGGATTTTACGAAGGTGTGAATTTATCTCTTTCTTATTGCGATGATTGTGGACATGAAGAACTTAATATGGATGTGTGCCCAGTTTGTGGAAGCAGTAACTTGACAAAAATTGACCGTATGAATGGATACTTAAGCTATTCTCGCGTCAAAGGAGATACTCGTTTAAATGATGCCAAGATGGCAGAAATTGCAGAAAGAAAATCAATGTAAGATTAAACTGATAAAAAATAGAGAATAAATATATAAGGAGCTTTTCATCATGCGTTATCATAATATTACGAAGGACGATATGTTAAATGGGGATGGACTTCGAGTTGTCCTATGGGTGGCTGGTTGTAGTCATGGTTGTAAAGAATGCCATAATCAAATCACTTGGGATATCAATGGAGGAATTCCATTTGATGAGTCTGCAAAAAAAGAAGTGGAAGAAGAACTTTCAAAGTCTTATGTAACAGGAATTACCTTTAGTGGAGGTGATCCTCTTCATATACAAAATCGTGAGACAATCGGAGAATTAATCCAGCATATTCGAAATGAATTTCCAACAAAGACCATTTGGGTTTATACAGGATATTTATGGGACGATGTAAAGGAGCTTCCTTATATAAAAGATATCGATGTATTAGTAGATGGAAGATTTATATTAGAGCAAAAAGATCCAAGTTTACAATGGCGTGGAAGTGCTAACCAGCGTGTGATTGATGTGAAAAAAACATTAGAGACAGGTGAGATCGTACTTCATTCATGCGAAAATAACGAATAAATCAGGACGGTGAGAAATTCCAATAGGGAGTTTCTCACCGTTATGAATAATGGAGATTAATGAAAGATAGAATTATTTTTTCTATTTTTTGTTAATTTCTATTTTTTTGTTTTTTCTCACAAAATCCTCAAATTTGTTTCTTATAATGAATGAGATCGTTACGAAAAGACAACGAGTCAAGTAGTTAATAGAAGAAACTTGTGAAACGTGATTCTTATCGTTTTACGACACAGAAAAAAGAAACTAAAAGGAGAAATTTATGATAAAAAGAGGAAGAAAAATTGTAGGACTTGCTATTATGAGTGCTTGTTTTATTATGACAATGACAGGATGTATGCAAAGTTCTAATAAAGGGGCAGAAAATACAACAAGCCAAGAGGTGGCAACGGTTGATCCAAACTTAACAAAAGCTACAAAAATGGAATACATCATTCCAGAAGAAACGGGAGAGATTTTTACAGAGGAAAGACAAACTTCTACAAAAGAAGAAATTGATAAGAAATTATCTACAACTCTTTATACACCAGAAGCGCCTCTTGTATACTACAATCCATTTGGAACAAATTTACGTTCTGCTAATATCTATTTCACAACAGAACAAGCAAGCAGTGTGACTTATACAATATCAGTAGAAGATCAAACGATTCCAGCCTTTACAAGACAGTTAGAAAATGGGGAAGAAAACGGTGTGACAACAAATCATGCATATCAATTAGTTGGTTTTATTCCAGATATGGATAATACGGTTACACTTACCTTTTATAATAAAGATGGAGCTGAAATTGGAAAAAATTCTTTTGTAATTGCAATTCCAAAAGTAGAAACAGCTGCAGAACAGAAATTGACCGTAGAAGAAGTAAAAGATGTGGAAGATAATGAGTTAACCGATGGACTTTTTAGCGTTTTCTATGGAAGAAGAAATGGACAGCTTGTTAATATCGATCTCTATGATAATGATGGTATTTTAAGAGGAGAATTATACGTAGATGGATATCGTACCGACCGTATTTTATTTATTGATGGCTACCTATACTATAGCGTAGATGAAGATAAAATTGTAAAAGTCAATCGCCTTGGACAAGCGGAAAAAATTTATCAGCTTGGACAGTACGAAATGCATCATGATATGGCATATCAAGAAGATAGAAACTCCTTTGTTATTTTAGCAAATGATACAAAACAAGATACTGTAGAAGATATGTTAATTGAGTTAAACTTAGAAACAGGAGAAGTATCAAAACTCATCGACTTAAAAGATATTTTACCAGAAGCCTATGAAAAGGCTGTATTGCCAAAAGGAGATAAGAAGTTAGACTGGGCACATGTTAACGCGATTCAATTCATTGAAGACGACAGTGTTGCTTTAAGTTTTAGAGAATTATCTTCCATTATAAAAATTGGAAATATTTTTGATAAACCAGAACTTGAATATATCCTTTCTGATAAGAGCGTGTGGGAAGGAACTTCCTATGAAAGCTATGTATATGATAAAGTGGGAGACTTTACTGCACAGGCAGGACAGCATAGTATCACTTATGTTCCAGGAGAAAAAGAAGGAGAATACACAATGTATCTCTTCAATAATAATATGACTTACTCTGGAACAAGACGTGACATTGACTGGAGTGGATATACTCTTGCACAAGTTCCAGAAGACGAAAGATCTTCTTATTACTATGAATATAAAATCAATGAAAATGATAAGACATTTGAATTAATGGATTCCTTTGAAGTTCCATACTCTGGATATGTAAGTAGCGTGCAACAAGTAGGGGATAACCAAGTAATTTGTTCTGGTGCACAAAGATTATTTGGGGAATATGATAGTGAAGGTAACCTTTTAAGACAATATAAGAGTGCCAAAGAACAGTATATTTATCGAACATTTAAATATACCTTTGATGGTATTTGGTTTGCAGAAAATAATAATAACTAAAAAATAAAAAATAGGGAAAAGTAAAAAGAAGTTGTTATCCGTAGCGAAAAGCCTATGGATAACAACTTCTTTTTCTATCTTTCTTATTCGTATGGAAAAAATAAGAAAAGTTGTGTATGATAGAGAAAGTAAGATAGTGGCAAAAAGAAAGGAGATAGGGAAAACGTTGGAGAGTAAAGGAACGATTTTAATGGTAGATGATGAACCAAGAATTCGTCGTATGGTATCCGACTATTTGAAGTTAAATGGATATGATGTGATAGAGGCAGGAGATGGAGAAGAAGGAGAAGATATTTTTTATCAAAAGAGCATTGACATTGATTTGATTTTATTGGATGTGATGATGCCAAAAAAAGATGGCTATTCTTTATTAAAAGATATCCGTAAATTATCTTCTCATATTCCTGTTATTATGTTGACAGCAAAAGGAGAAGAGCGGGATCAACTGGACTATTTTAAAGATGGGGCGGATGATTTCATTGGAAAACCTTTTTCGCTACCCCTTTTATTAGCTCATGTTGAAGCAATTAAAAAACGCTGTTTTCATGGGGGACAAACGATTATAAGAGCAGGAGAAATTGAAGTTGAGCCAGAACAGCGTCATGTGAAAGTAAGTGGTGAAAAAGTGGAATTAACCCCGAAGGAATACGATCTGTTGCTTTATTTTATAGAAAATGAAGGGATTGTGTTGGAGAGAGATAGTATTTTAAATTCCGTTTGGGGATTTCAATATGTAGGGGATATTCGAACTGTGGATACCCATGTGAAACAACTTCGTGCCAAACTGGAACAATGGGGAGCGTATATTAAAACAGTTCATGGAATAGGATACCGATTTGAGGTGAAGCATGTTTCGGTCGATTAAAACAAAGTTTATGATGATAGTGTTTGGGATTTTAGCTTCTGTCATTGTATTACAGCTTGCTTGTAACTATGTTTTAGTAGAGCCTTATTATACATGGAAGAGAAGTTATCTCATTGAACGGGCGTATGAAGAGTTACAAAAGGAAACAGGAAACCGAGAAAAAATGGTTGAAATTATGAACGATTATGAGGATGCTTATAATATTCAATTTATGTTAGCCAATAAAAGAATGGTATGCATTTATAATAGTCGTCAACAAAATTTCCGAAATGGAAGAAATTATTATCGGGTGAGGGCGAATTTTAGTTTTCGAAGAAATTTTTCACGGTTTTCAAGGAAGCCAGAAACTGTCATTGTATCAAACGATGGGGAAAAAAATCAGGCCAAAATATCGCTATTTGGAATTTTGCAATCCAAAAATCAAACCTATTATGTGGTCATTAGAAGCAATATAAAATCCATTAAAGAAAATATGAATGAGACAAGCCAACTTGTTACTGTATTTAGTGGAGTGGCGTTAGTATTAGGTGTGATTCTAGCTTATATCTTTGGGAAAAAGGTGTCAGAGCCGATTATCGAGATGAATGAAGTCACTTGCCATGTGGCTAAGATGGATTTTTCAAAGACGGTGACAGAGACAAAAAAACAAGATGAACTCGGAAGTCTTGCGAGAAATATTAATGAAATGGCAAGGCAGATTGAGAAAAATTTAATACAACTACAAGAAGAAAATTTATATCGGGAAAAGATTGAAACGGCTAGAAAAGAGTTTATTTCCAATGTATCCCATGAGCTAAAAACTCCATTAGCAATTCTCAGTGGCTATGCGGAGATGCTTCAAGTGGCAGGAGATACGATTGATAAGAGCTATTATTATGAAGTGATCTTAGATGAGGCAAAAAAAATGACCGACCTTGTCAACGAATTGCTTCGCTCCGTTCGAATTGAAGAAGAACTTTATCATGTGGAAATGAAAAAACTAGATTATTCCATGCTTGTGAAACAGCAAGGAGAGAAGATGAAAAAGATTTTGGAACAAAAGAAGTTAAAAGTCACCATTAAGGTGGAAGATGGTATTTTCGTCTATGGAAATGAAGAATATTTGATGATGATTTTAAACAACTATCTATCCAATGCTATGAGTCATACGAAGGAAAATGGGGAAGTACGTCTTTTATTAGAACGAGTGAGTGGAGAAAAAGTAAAGCTTTCGGTTTATAATGAAGGGGAAAACATTCCAGAGGAAAAGATAGAAAAAATCTGGGATAGTTTTTATCAAGTGGAAGAAAGCCATACGAGAACGGAGGAGAGAAAGCGAGTTGGTTTAGGGCTTTATATCGTCTCTTCCATTGCGAGGGTTCATCAAGGGACGTATGGCGTTCGAAACTGTGAGGATGGTGTTGAATTTTATTTTTGTATGGAAACAGTATAAAAAATATATTTTCTCACAAAACCATCAAATTCATTCGATACAATAGAGCAGACAGAAAATATCTTTATTTACACAAAAGTGTAATACTGTTTGCTCTTCATAAAAAGAGAAAGAGGAAAAAGGTAATATGTCAAAGAAAAAACAAGTACAAAACAGTGGGTTAAAGAGGAAAAATGAGGAACGAAGAGATTGGAAACGTTTTTTAAAGACAAGTCTTTTGTTAATTGGTGCTATGGTTTTGCTTCCTTCTTGTGGAAGCACAGTGAGTGCGGAAAAAGAAGTGACAAAACAAGTACAAGCAGTAACAAGTGTGAAAAAAGTGGATGTCAGTTTTAAAAAGGCGACGAAATCACAGAGTTCTAGCAATGTAGAATATAGGTTACCAGTGAAAGATGGATTAAAAGTCTATACAGAAGAAAAGCAGACAAAGGTGAAAGCGTTAATTGATAAACAGTTAAAAAATAACGAGTATACAATAAAAAAGCCTCTTGTTTACTATAATCCATTTGGAACGAATTTACGTTCTGCTAACGTATATTTTAAAACAAAAGATCCCTATCAAGTAGAATATACGATATCGGTTGCTGACAAAGAGATCAAAGATTTTACAAAAAAACTCAATGCAGGAACGAAAAGTGGATATACAACAAATCATGCCTATCAGCTCATTGGATTAGTACCAAATAAGAAAAACCAGATTACATTAAAATTATACAATCGGAAAGGCAAGCTGGTAAAAAGTACATCATTTACGATTCAAGTTCCAAAAGTGAGTTCTAGTGCCCAGGAACAGTTAAAAGTAACGAAAGCAAAGAAAGTAACATTGACCGATGGACTTTATATGTTATCCTTTGGACGAGTTGGTGGACAGCTACCAAATATTAATATTTATGACAACGATGGAAGAATACGAGCGGAATTACCATTAGAAAGTTATCGTTCGGATCGAATCTTACAAATAGGAAATTATCTTTATTATGGTGTTGGATATAGCAAACTTGTAAAGGTAAATCGATTAGGACAAGTAGTGAAAATTTATTCTCTTGGTGATTATACTATGCATCATGATTTCACTTATGAAAAAGCACAAAACTCTCTCATTATATTGGCGAGTAAAAAGGGAGATTCTGTTGTAGAAGATCTTGTGTTACAAGTGGACATTGGAACAGGAAAAGTAAAAGAACTTTTGGATCTAAAAGATATTTTTCCAAAAGAATATGAAAAAGCTAAGAAACCAGAGAGTAAAAACGTTCTCGACTGGGCCCATATTAATACGGTTCAATGTGTCAATGGAACGGACTTAATTTTAAGTTTTAGAGAGTTATCTTCTATTGTAAAAGTGGATAATGTATATACAAAGCCAAAACTTCGTTCTATTTTATGCGATAAAGAAGTTTGGAAAGGCAGTGCTTATGAAAAATATGTCTATACAAAAGATGGAGATTTTACTGCACAAGCAGGACAGCACACAGTCATTTATATAGAAGGTAAGACAAAAGATAACTATCGTCTTCATATGTTCAACAATAATTTGGCTTATTCAGGAACAAGACCAGATATTGACTGGAGTGGCTATACATTAGCACAAATACCAGTAGAGAAAAGACATTCTTATTATTATGAATATGAAGTGGATGAAACTAAGAAGGAGTTTCGCTTAGTAAAATCTTTTGCTGTTCCGTATTCTGGATATATTAGTAGTTCGGAACAAGTGGGGACACATTATGTGGTATGCTCTGGCTCTGCAAGAGTATTTGGAGAATATGATAAAAATGGAAAGTTACTTGCCCAATATGAAACTTCCGATCAGAGAGCGATTTATCGTGCTTTCAAATATAATTTTAAAGGGATTTGGTTTGCTAAGTAAAACATGAAAAGCTAAAATAGCGTGCTTTTCATCGTTGGAAAAAGAATAGGAAGGAAGTACAAAAATATGGTGGATGGAAAGAAAGTTTTGGCAAGGACCATAGCAGTTCTTTGTTTAGCAGGAGTTGCAGTTGGCGGTGCTGTATATGCGAAAGAAACAAATTTAAAAGATAGAATTTGGTTAAATCAGCATGTTTCCATTGAACAGGCAAGTTCAGGAGATGGAGAAGTTCAAGAGATCAATAATGCAAAAGCAGTTTCCTTCTGGAATCTCGATTATCAGCAAACCGTAACCAATAAAATTAATAAAGAGGTAAAAAAAGGGAATTATACAATCGAAAATCCTCTCTTAATTATCAATCCTTATGGAACGAATACTTGTAGTGTCAATGTCTACTTTGAAGCAGAAGAAGGGGCAACATTAGAGTATGAAGTATCCACAGCTGATTATGGAACATTTAAAGCCACTGCTTATACGGGAGAAGAAAAAGGACTTTATCAAGCACAGATGCTTGGATTTATGCCAGAAGAAGAAAATACGGTAACTCTTACATTGAAAAAAGATGGAGAGACAATCGGAACTTCTACCTATACAGTAAAAATGCTTTCGGCGGCTTCTAAAGTGACAAAAAAAGCCGAGTACATAGATGGAGAAAGCACACAAAAGCTAGAAAATGGTCTCTATGTAGCGTTTGGTCACAGCAAAAGTTTTGATGCCAATGTCTATATGTATGACAATGAGGGTATTTTAAGAGGAGAACTTCCATTAAGAGAATATCGTAGTGATAGACTTTTATTTGTGGATAATTGTATTATGTATAGCTATGGCTTTAATAAAATTGCCAAAGTAAACCATTTAGGACAGATTGTAAATACCTATAAATTTAGCAATGATTACGAATTGCATCATGATTTTATTTATGATGAAGAGAAAGATCGTATTTTAATGTTAGCTTCTAGCACAAAAGGAGAAACGGTAGAAGACTTAATTTTAAGTATGGATTTAAAAACTGGTGTTACAAAAGAATTGATCGACATGAAAGATCTGATGCCAGAAGCATATGAAAATGCCGTTCAACCTGACAAGAAAGAAAAATTAGACTGGATCCATATTAATTGCTTACAATTAACAAATACAGGAGATTTATTATTAAGCTCTAGAGAAACTTCCACAATTATCTGTGTAACGGATATTGATACTGAGCCAAAACTTTCTTATTTCATCTGTGATGAATCTATGTGGGAAGGAACGGCATATGAGCAGTATGTGCTTACAAAGGATGGAGATTTCACTGCACAGGCCGGACAACATTCAATTACTGTAATGAAAGAAGAAAGTGAAGCATTAGAAGATGGTCAATATTATCTTTATATGTTTAATAATAATTTCACTTATTCAGGAACAAGACCACAAATTAAGTGGGATAACTATAAAGGAACAGGAAGTTATGGAGTGCCAGCAGACGCTTCTAAATACTACCGCTATTTAGTGGATACCAATGCAAAAACATTTACGTTAGTAAAAGAATTTGATGTTCCTTATTCTCCATATGTAAGTAGTGCAGAAAATTATGGAGACAATTTTGTTGTGGCATCTGGCTCTGTAGGAAGGGGAAAACAATCCGCTTGTTACTACGGGGAATATGATCAAGACGGCAATTTAATTCGCCAATTTGACTTTAAAGATGGAAATTATGTATATCGTGTTTATAAATACGCATTTGAAAATTTCTATTTTGCAGAATAAAATTTTATAAAGGTTAAAAAATGATAAAACACACCTTACGAATTTTTACGAATTTCATAAGGTGTGTTTTGTTTTCAACAAATCTATGTTATACTTATAGCTATGATAAAAGGCAGGAGTCTGCTCTTTTATCCATGAAAAGAGAGGAAGCCATAAAGAGGATTTGGATGTACGCTTTTATATGGCAATGATGATACTATGAGAAGTTCCGTTGTTAGGTTTTTCATAGTTTGTATTAGAAAGGAAGTGACGAAACCGTGGTAAATGAAAAGCGAGTGAAGCAAATGAGTAAGTTGGCCATTTGTGAAAGTCGGATACGAAAAGAACAGTATATTATAAATTCTTATTATCAATCTGATTATGTACGCCTTCAGGTACTAAAGACATTAATCGCAATAACAATTGCTTATGGCATTTGTTTAGCGGGATATGCCGGGCTTCGTATCGAATATATTTTAGATCACGTTATGCAATTAGACTATAAGAAAATTGCACTGATCGCAGGAGGAGGATATGTTATTTTATTACTATCCTTTTTCTTTATATCAAGGCACTTAGCAAAACAAAAATACAAACAGACAAAAGGAGTCATTGAGGAATATGATAAAATAATAAAAGAACTTAGCAGTATGTATGAAAAGGAAGAGAGTGATAATGAATTAGAAGAGAGAGGAGATACAAAGATCAATGACGACTTTACTGATTTTTAGAGAGCAAATACGAGGGTTTTATCAACGATTTCAAAGAGGGCTTAGGCCATTAGGAAAATTTATTATGGCATTTCTTTTATTTTGGTCGCTAAATGGGCTATTTGAATATTCAGAATTACTTGGAACATGGAGTGTTCTATTGGGAATTTCCGTTATTTGTATTTGGTTACCTCTTGGAGCGATCTTTTTTCTATCTATTTTATATACAGGGATTCAATTAGTATCGACCTTGCCAGAAATAGCCTTAGTCTATATGGTATTATTTTTATTGGCCTATTTAATTTATCTTCGACTAGAAATAAAGACATGCATACCAATTCTTATGGTTCCTATTGCATTTGCACTTCAAGTGCCATATGTAGTGCCAATTTTGGTGGGAATGCTCATAGGACCAGCAGGAATTATTCCAACGGGATTTGGAATTTTTCTTTACTTTTTTTCCATTCATGTAAAAGATACCGTTTCTTTAGTTGGAACAACGCAGAATGGAGAATTAGAAGTTTATCGTTATTTATTAGAACAAGTATTTCAAGATAAGCAGATGCTTTTAATGATGCTTGTTTTTGCACTTGTAATTGGAATTGTTTGGGTCTTTTATCGTATGAAGCACAACGAAGCATGGAATCAATCCATTGTTATCGGAGGCGTCGCAGGAATGTTATTATTTTTATCATTGGGATTTATGCTCGATGTCGAAATGGAAATCGGAACGATGCTAATCGGTTTTATCGTTGCTGTTATCATTGGATTGGTCGTACAATTTTTTAAATGTATTGTCGATTATTCAAGAGTTGAATATGTTCAATTTGAAGATGATGAATATTATTATTATGTAAAAGCAATTCCGAAAGTAAGTGTGGCACAAAAAGAAGTGAGTATTAAAAGAATTAATACGAGAAAACGGGTAAAAAATAATAGTGAATCAAATGAATCAGTCAAGGAAGTGAAATAGTGGGAACCATTACAGCAACATTACAAGAATATTTATACTGGTTATCACTGCCCAAACTCAGATGGACGGATGTGTTGGAGATCATTATCATCAGTTTTTTATTTTATCAAATACTTGGATGGGTAAAAAGCACGAGAGCATGGACCTTATTTAAAGGGATTATTGTGATTTTAGGATTCACGGTGTTTGCACTGATCTTCCAACTAAATGCTATTTTGTGGATTTTGAGTAAGACATTGAATGTGGGAATTATAGCCATTATTATTGTATTTCAACCAGAGCTTAGAAGGGCATTGGAACAGTTAGGACGGAAAAATTTATTGGGAAGCATTATTCCCTTTGATGAACAAAAAGAAGATGAGAGATTTTCGGATCGTACCATTTCAGAAATTGTAAAAGCAACTTATGAGCTTGCAAAGACAAAAACAGGTGCTTTGATTGTCATGGAAGAAGAGGTCGCTCTTGGAGAATATGAGCGAACAGGGATTCCACTGGATGCCCTTGTAAGTAGTCAGTTATTAGTAAACATTTTTGAACACAATACCCCATTGCATGATGGAGCAATTATCATAAGAAAGGATCGCATTGTAGCTGCCACCTGCTACTTACCACTAACCGATAGCTTAGAAGTGAATAAAGAACTTGGAACGAGACATCGTGCAGCCATTGGAATTAGTGAAGTATCAGATAGTATTACCATTGTCGTTTCCGAAGAAACGGGAAAGATTTCCATTACAAAAGATGGAAGGATTATTCGCAATGTGGATGGAGAACGCATTAGGCATATGCTGAAGAAAACAACAGGCGAACCACGGATAAAAAGAAAGTGGCGTTTTTGGAAGGGCAGGGATCAGCGTGAAAGATAAAATACTTGATAATTGGGCAATGAAGGTGCTGTCTGTTATTTTGGCAATTATTATATGGCTTCTTGTCACAAATATTGACAATCCATATACGACAAAGACGTTTACGGATATTTCAGTAAATGTTATTAATGAAGATACTCTTTTAAAAAAGAATAAAACGTGGGATATTATAGAAGGGGATAAAGTCACGGTTACTTTAAAAGCAAAACGAAGTGTTATTGATAAGTTAACTCGTGCTGATATTCAAGCGACTGCCGATTTATCGAAACTATCGATTACAAATGCAGTTCCTATTAACGTAACCGTTAGTCATTATGAAGAAGAGATAAAAGAAAAAAGTTTAGGTAGTGTTGATACCTTAAAGGTAAAATTGGAAAATATGACGACAAAACAGTTTGCTGTTACGGTGGAAACGATAGGAGACGTGGGAGCTGGATATGCAATTGGCACCAAAATTCCAACGCCAAATATTGTAGAAGTGACAGGGCCAGAGAGTTTGATTAAACGAATCAATCAAGTTAGAGCTACTGTAAGTGTTGATGGCATAGTTTCAGATGAGACTTTCTCTGTTGAGCCAAGTTATTATAACTACGATGGAGATAAATTAGATTCCTCTAGAATTTCTTGTAATGTAGAGCGGGTAGAAGTATCTGTCAATCTATTAAAAACAAAGAAAGTGGATTTAAGCGTGGAGACAGTTGGAGAAGTTGCAAAGGGATATCAATTAGAATCTGTTTTACTAGAGCCAAAGAGCATTACGATTGCAGGTACAGAAGAACAATTAAAAGATTTAGATACGATTTTAGTTGATGGGCTATCTGTAGAAGGACTTACGGAAGATACCGAAGAGAATATTGATATTACAGATTATTTACCAGATGGAATCAAATTAGCGCAAGAAAGCCCTGACGTTCGTGTGAAAATTCAAATTGTACCATTGGACACAAAAGCCATTAAGATTCCAGTTAATAGAATTTCAGTACAAAATCAGTCCCAATCTATGACTTTAACTTATGCAGAGGATGAGATCACAGTCAATGTTCGTGGAGAACAAGAGAATATTAAGGACTTAGAGATTTCTGATTTAACACCTTCCATTGATTTATCGGGATTAGAGGCTGGTAAGCATAAAGTGAAGGTTAAGCTAAAGGCGTTAGAAAATGGATATTATGAAGATGTTCCAGAAATAACAATCCAATTGGAGGAAAAAGTAGTTGAGGGACAAGAGACACAATAAGGAAGGGGTAGACTTATGGTATCAGAGAAAATAAAAATTATGAATGATCAAGGGTTACATTTAAGACCAACGAATGTATTATGTCAAGAAACACTAAAATATCAGTGTTCGATTAAGATTAAAATTCGAGACAAAGAAGCCAATGCCAAGAGTTTTTTAAACGTCTTGGCGGCTCAAATTAAACAAGGAGACGAAATTACTCTTATTTGTGATGGAGAAGATGAAAAAGAGGCAATGGAAGCGATAAAATCTTTGATTGAAAATGGTCTTGGTGAATTCTAGGGGAAAGTTAGGTTCTTATAGTTGACTTTTTGTTTGGAATAGTCTAAGATGAACCGAGGAAAAGAAGAAAACAAGAAAGCAAGGAGAATAAGATGAAGCAATATATCCAAAACTTTTTAAAGTACCGACATCTTCTCATTGAGCTTGTAAAAAAGGATATTAAGTTAAAATATCGAAAGTCCTACTTAGGAATTTTATGGACACTCATTGAGCCGTTAATGACAATGATCGTATTGACCATTGTGTTTGGAACATTGTTTGGAAATAAGGATAAACAGTTCCCTGTTTATGTATTAACAGGAAGACTTCTTTATTCCTTCTTCAGTACGTCCACAAAGGCAGCCATGAAGTCCATTCGAGCCAATAGTGGTATGATTAAAAAAGTATATGTACCAAAATATATTTATCCATTATCAAGTACATTATCAAGTTATGTGACATTTTTAATTTCGCTCATTGTACTGGTAGGAGTTGCAGTCGTATTGAAAGTACCTTTTACAAAATATACGTTGTTAGCGATTGTACCACTTGTGATTGTGCTGTTTATGAGTTATGGAGTTGGAATGTTGTTAGCGACAATGGCGGTATTCTTCCGTGACTTAGAGTATTTATGGAACGTTGTGTTGATGATGGTTATGTATACGAGTGCCATTTTCTATCCAGTAGAACGATTAGTAAAGACAGGATTTTCTTGGATTTTAAATATCAATCCGCTTTATTCTGTCATTGTGAATTTTAGAAATTGCATTATTGATGGAAAACCATTAGATCCAACAGCACTTACAATTTCCGTTGGATTTACCATTGTAATTTTAATCGTAGGAATGGTTGCGTTTTATAAAAAACAAGATAAGTTTATTCTCAGCATTTAGAATGGAGGTTCTCTGTGAGTAATGTTGTAGTCGATGTCCAAAATGTGAGCATGACATTTAATATGAGCTCTCAAAAAGTGGACAACTTAAAGGAATATTTTATTAAATTTGTAAAAAGAGAAATTATGTATAATGAGTTTAAAGCCTTAAATAATGTAACATTTCAGGTGAATAAAGGTGATAGACTCGGAATTTTAGGATTAAATGGTGCAGGAAAGAGTACCTTATTAAAAGTAATTGCTGGTGTGTTAAAACCATCAGAAGGTTCTGTTACTGTAAAAGGAAAAATTGTTCCGTTATTAGAACTTGGAGCAGGATTTGCAAGAGAGTATACTGGGGCAGAAAACATCTACCTTTATGGAACCGTTCTTGGATATTCCAAAGAATTTTTAAAAGAGAAATTCGATGAGATTGTAGAGTTTTCAGAACTTGGCAAATTCATTGATGTACCGGTGAAGAACTATTCTTCTGGTATGCGTTCAAGACTTGGATTTGCAATTGCAACGGTTGTAGAACCAGATGTCCTTATCTTGGACGAAGTTCTTGCAGTTGGCGATGCCAAATTCAAAAGAAAGTGTGAGAAGAGAATACAAGGTTTGTTTGATAAAGGGGTAACGGTATTATTTGTATCCCATTCCCTTCCACAAGTAAAGCGTATTTGCAATAAAGCGATTATGCTAGAACACGGTAAAATTATCGCACAAGGCGATATTGATAAAGTAGCTGATATTTATCAGCAAAAAACCGACTAAAGAAAGGGGAAACAAAAGGATGAAGAAAGTTATCACATACGGCACATATGATCTGCTTCATGTGGGACACATTAATTTATTGAAAAGAGCCAAAGCGATGGGGGACTATTTAATCGTTGTTGTATCTTCCGATGAGTTTAATGCAATCAAAGGAAAAAAAGCTTTTTATAGCTTTGAAGATCGCAAAACTATTTTAGAGGCGATTAAATATGTGGATGAAGTGCTTCCTGAATATACTTGGGAACAAAAAATCGATGATGTTGTAAACAATAACGTCGATGTTTTTGTAATGGGAGATGACTGGACAGGAAAGTTTGACTTCTTAAAGGAATATTGTGAAGTCGTTTATCTTCCTCGCACCGATGGAATTTCCACAACACAGATTAAGGAAGAATTGTCAAAGAAAAAAGAACATCAATAAGATGATGAAAAATGGAGGTCTTCTATGGGAAACCATAGCAGACCTTTTGGCTATACAAGAGAAAATCAAGAAAAGGAGTAGCAAATATGAGGACGAATAAAAGAGTAAGAAAGGCAGTAATTCCAGCAGCAGGACTTGGGACTCGTTTCCTTCCAGCAACAAAAGCACTTCCAAAAGAAATGCTTCCTATCGTTGATATTCCAACCATTCAATATATTATTGAAGAGGCAGTAAATAGTGGAATTGAAGAAATATTAGTCATTACGAATTCAAACAAGCATTGTATGGAAAATCATTTTGATAAATCTTATGAGCTAGAAGAGCGTCTAAACAATTCTGGTAAAACAAAAGAAGTGAAGATGATCAATGATATTGCAAACTTGGCAAACATTTATTATGTGCGTCAAAAAGAGCCGAAAGGACTTGGACATGCAATTCTTTGTGCCAAATCTTTTATTGGAGATGAACCGTTTGCTATTCTCCTCGGAGATGACGTAGTTGTCAATAAAAATAGTAAACCTGCATTAAAACAGCTAATTGATGCTTATCAAGGGGTTGGAGCTTCTGTAGTTGGGGTTCAAACCGTATCCGAACAACAAGTTCATAAATATGGAATTGTAGAGCCAGATAAACGCCATAAAACGAAAAACGAACGCCTTGTGAAGTTATCTGGAATGGTAGAAAAACCAAAGGCAGAAGATGCGCCAAGTAACTATGCTGTATTAGGACGTTATGTATTAACACCTGAAATCTTCCCACTTCTTGAGACACAAGGAACTGGGGCTGGTGGAGAAATCCAGTTAACGGATGCAATTTGTCGTCTGCTCGATACACAAGCGGTCTATGCATATGATTTTGAAGGAATTCGATACGATGTCGGAGATAAATTTGGATTTATTAAAGCCACCATTGATTTTGCTCTTGATCGAGATGATTTAAAAGACGATGTGCGTGCCTATATTGATGAAATCGCTACGAAAGAGAAAAATGGGAAATAAACATAAGAGAGGCTTTTTAGGTTGAAAAAGAGGATAAAAAATATTGGTAAAAAAATAATGAAAGCCATCTATCGTTTGATGGTAAAGGTATTTCCTGTATCAAAAGATATTATTTTATTTGAAAGTAATTTAGGAAAAAATTATACAGGAAATCCAAAAGCCATTTATGAGCGAATGGTAGAATTAGGGCTTGATAAAAAATATCGAATTGTATGGGTATTTAATAATCCAAAGCAACCCATTCCAGGAAATGCAAAAAAAGTAAAAAGAGTGCGTTTTCAGTATTTTTATTACTGTGCGGTTGCAAAAGTATGGGTGTTTGACTGCCGTCATCCAAGATATTTAATAAAAAGAAAAGAAAACTTATACATTCAAACATGGCATGGTACACCACTAAAAAAACTGGCTCTTGATATGGAAGTCATCGACATGGGTGGGGTGAAAGACATTGACCATTATCGAGAGGAATTTAAGAAAAACTCTTCTGTTTGGGATTGTTTAATCTCCCAAAATCGATTTTCCACAGAGACGTTTCGTCGTTGCTTTGCCTTCAATAAGAGAATGTTAGAAGTTGGTTATCCAAGAAATGATGTATTATTTTCTGGGAATACAAAAGAAAATATTGTTAATTTAAAGAAGAAGTATCACATTCCATTGGATAAAAAAGTCATTCTTTATGCACCAACATGGAGAGATAATGAATATGGCGAAGGAAAAAAATATAAGTTTGCTACCGCCCTTGATTTTAAAAAAGCAAAAGAAGCGTTAGAAGATGAGTATATTATGATTGTAAAATACCATTATTTAATTGCGGATAAAGTGGACTGGAGCGGTACGGAAGGCTTTGTTTATTCTTTTAAAGCCGATCAAGAAATTAGCGAGTTATATTTAATTGCGGATATGATGATTACCGATTATTCTTCTGTTATGTTTGATTATAGTTTATTAAAACGTCCGATGTTCTTCTTTGCCTATGACTTTGAAAATTATCGTGAGAACTTAAGAGGTTTTTATTTCGATATGTTAGAAGAAGTCCCAGGGCCAATTTCTAAGACAACCGAGCAATTGATTTTTGATATTAAAAACTATAAGAAAGAAGACTGGGAAGAAAAATATCAAGCGTATGCAGAAAAATTCAATGGAGTGGATGATGGAAATGCATCACTTCATGTGATCGAAGTGATGGAAGAGCATATTCAAAAATGAGCATAGGAGAGCGATAGGAATCGATTTCCTAGATGGTCTTAAAAGGCAGATAGTGGTAAGAAGAAAATTGCCACGATCTGCCTTTTTTCATCGTTTATATGAAGACAAGGAATCAGTTTTGAACCGTTAGGGCTAGGAAAAAGAATCGATTGGTTGTAAAATAAGAGTGATTATGAATAAGAGAACGAGTAGGAGATCGAACATGGATAAAAAAGAAATAGGATACCGCCTTTTTGCAATGGTATACGGGATGTGTAAAATTTTTCCAAGAAAAAAGAATCGAGTGTTTCTTGTTATGACACATGATGCTGGTCCTGAGGGGAATGTAGGGGTAATAAGAAATTATTTAAATGCCAGTGAAACCGACTGGGAGTTTTGTCCGTTAAGAAGGAAGGATACCAATTTTTCAGGACCGGATAAAGTCACACAATTGGTTCGCTTTTTTATTCGTAAGCCATATGAGCTTGCCACTTCTTCTTATGTCTTTCAAGATAACGTATTTTTACCAATGGCATTTATAAAATTTTCAAAAAATGTAAAAGTAGTTCAACTTTGGCATGGAACAGGAACGATTAAGAAGTTTGGACAAGATGCCAACGAGGGAAGATTAAAACAATTAGAGAAAATGGCAAATAGCACCATTACCCATTTGATTGTAAATGGAGAAAAATGGAAGTCTCTCTATAGCCATATTTTTTCTGTAAAAGAAGAAAAGACATTTGTTACAGGGATGCCAAGAACCGATATTTTATTTCAAGAAGAAGAACAGGAGAAAAAGGTAGAACGTTTCTATGAGAAGTATCCAGAACTCATCGGAAAGAAATTAGTGTTATATGCACCCACTTTTCGAGATAACGAATTAGGAGAACAAAAACTTCATTTAGAATTAGAACAAATGCTAAAACGATTGCCAAAGGAAGTCGTGATAGGGCTTCGACTCCATCCTTTTGTGGCGGATCAGTTTCAATATAGAGGAGAAGGAGGAGAGCGAGTGAAAGATTTCTCTCACTATGATCAGTTAAATACATTGCTATTTGCATCAAAGGCTTTGATTACCGATTATTCTTCCATTATTTTTGAATATGTTGCCCTTAGAAAGCCAATGTACTTTTACGCCTATGATTTAGAGAAATTTTCTGATGAAGGAAGAGGATTTTATGAAGATTATAGTTCTTATGTGCCAGGGCAAGTGTCCAAGACGACAGATGAGCTGATCGCTCAAATGATAGAAGAACAGACTTGCGAAGAAGTAAAAGAGCAATGGGAAGAGAAGCGTAGAAAGTTTCAAGAAGAAAATTATGCTTTTGAAGATGGAAATAGTACGTGGCGCTTGATGAAATTATTGAAGATGGAATAAAAAAATAAAAAGGAATGAGAAAATAAAAATAAGAAGAGGAAGTGAATGGAATGAAAGTAAGTGTCATAATTCCAAACTATAATGGAAAACATTTTATCAAAGGCTGTGTGGAGTCGTTACAAAAGCAAACGTTTCAAGACTTTGAGATTATTATCGTAGATAATGCGTCTTCCGATGGCAGTGTTGAATATATAAGAGAACAGTATCCGTTTGTTCGATTAATTGAGATGGAAACGAATACAGGATTTGATGGGGCAGTTAATGCAGGAATCTATGCGTCAAAAGCACCTTATGTTTTTTTATTAAATAATGATACCGAATGTGAAAGCACTTGTATCGAGGAACTTTATCATGCGATAAAAAAGAGTAAAAAAATTTTTTCGGTAGCAAGCTGTATGGTTCAGTTCCATAATAAAGAATTAATCGATAGTGCGGGAGATCTTTATACCGTTGTTGGTTGGGCATTTAATCGAGGAAATGGAAAACCAGTGAAACAGTATGAAAAACAAGAACGGATTTTTACTGCCTGTGCAGGAGCTGCTATTTATCGAAAATCTATTTTTGAAGAGATCGGTTATTTTGACGAGAAATTTTTTGCCTATCGAGAAGATATTGATATTGGATATCGGGCAAGAATTCATGGATATTATAATGTTTACTGTCCAGAGGCAAAAGTATATCATTTAGGAAGTGGGACAAGTGGCTCAAAACACAATCCATTTAAAGTGCGTTTAGGCGTTCGAAATAATGTTTATCTCAATTATAAAAATATGCCATTGCCATTTTTAATTTTAAACTCCCCATTTTTATTGGCAGGATATTTGGTAAAAGGTGTTTATTTTACGAAGAAACATTTGGGAAAGGAATATTTTTTAGGAATAAAAGAAGCATTTGCTACATTAAAAACAATTGAGAAAGAGCCATTTCAATGGAAATATCTTGGAAATCACTTCGTAATTCAGTTAGAACTTTATATCAATACTTGGAAAATCATAAGAGAAAAGATAAAAAAGAAATAAATTAAGAGATCAACGAATCGATAGAAAGGATGAAGAAAAATAACAATGAGAAGAAGAAGGAAAAAGCAAAGTTGGAAATTAGCGATGATTTTATTTGCTTTTATCTGTTATAGTATGATTGCTTGGAATATCCAAGCAGGAGCAGGCGATGAAGATATTGTCGTATTAGAGGAAGGTGCTACAAGAGCCGATATCCAAAGAGCATTAAATCGAAATAGCACAAGCGATCGGATGCATTTAACAGTAAAAATTCCAGCGGGTAACTATTTTCTTGATCAAACCCTTTATGTGTATTCCAACACCACAGTGATTGCGGACGAAAATGCAATTTTTACCCTTGATCCTGAAAAAAAAATTATGTTAAGTTCCTATAATTATAAATATGATAAGGGGGGCTATGAGCATATTAAAAATGTGGAAATCAATGGAGGGCAATGGGATGGAAATGGAGCAAGTGGTGAGATGATCCGCTTTATTCATGGACAAAATATTACCATTCGAAATGTAACAGTTCGAAATGTAAGTGGAGGTTCTCATGAGCTAACATTTGCAGGAGTAAAAAATGGATTGATTGAAAATTGTCATTTAGGGGATTATCGTGGAGAATATACAAAAATTAAGGAAGCTATTCATTTAGATGTAGTACACGACCAATATCTTGTACCGGGAACGGTTACGTATGATGACACCGCAAATCAAGATATTATCATTCGAAATAATACTATTGAAAATTATCCAAGAGGAATTGGCTCTCATTCCTTTGTAGAAGGTGTTTATCAAAAAAATATTACGATTACAGGAAATATTTTAAAAAATATCGCAGAAGAGGCAATTAATATTTATGGATATGAAAATTGTCAAGTGACGGATAATGTAATAGAAGATGTAAATACTGGAATTCGAATGTATACGTTACTAGCAACAGGAAAACATTTGGCGGCTCTTTCCAATACAAAGAAAGAAGAAGTACCAAGTGACTATGCGATTACGATTCAAAATAATACGGTAAAAAATGCTGGTAAATATGGAATACAGTTAATTGGGCATAAGAATTTTCCAGTGACAGGCGTTTCGATTTTGAATAATACTATTCAAAAAACAGGAGATAGTGGAATTATGCTCTATACTTATGTAAAACAAACAACGGTAAAGCAAAATCAAATAACAGGAGCAGGGAATCAAGGAATTGGCATTTATGGAGCTTCTTCCTTGAATCAATTAATAAAAAATCAAATAAAAACGTCAAAAAGCAATGGGATATTTATTAGCGGTTCGAAAGGAACAAAGTTAGTAGGAAACACAATTTCTAATAGCAAACAACATGGTATTTGGTTAGCAAAAGGTTCGGATCAGACAAAAGTCATTCAAAATAAAGTCAGTACATCAAAAAAAATTGGAATTGGAATGGTGGATTGTAAGAAGAATATAATAAAAAATAATCAAGTTATCAATGCCAGTCAGTTTGGACTTTATAGTAAAGGGTGTAAAGCTACAAAGTATATTCAAAATCGTTATCAAAAAATCAAAGGAAAACAAGAATACATTAAATAATATAATTATGTAAAATATTGTATAGTAGTTATTTAAGCTATGCCAGCATTAAAAAAATATGCATTAAAATATTTGAATGAGGTATGGATAGAATGAAAGTATATGCAAGATTTAGCTTGTGGTTTACAGAACCAGTGAATGAGAAGGACGAAAAGCGTTATCAAGAGTTTAAGGATAATCTGAAAAAATATAAAACGGAATATCTTATAGATTTTTATAGAGTTCCTATAGCAAGTTCGGAGTATCAATATGCCCATGAAATGGCAGAGAAATATCCATTACAAGAAGATGAAGAAGGAGAATGGTTGCCAGGGGTTTATATTTCGGAAAGTACACTATATGAAATTGATTATGACAAAAAAGATTATGATAAAGCAGTTGCTTATCTTGTGAATTTTTGGTATCTTTCCTATCTTTATGAGGATGAAAGTTCCGATGAGTATACAGCGCCTTGTTGTGATAATCCAAGTTGGAGAGGTGAGATATGTGAAATTCAAAATCGACCACTGATTATGCCCGCAAAAGAGTTTCGGAAAAGACAGTATGCACAGTTGATGCATGGGTATGGAGTATCCGAAGAAGTGAGAGGACTTTTATTAGAGAATGGAGCTAAGGAAGAAGATTTTACGGAAATTAAAAATAAACAAGGAAAACTTGTATTTTATCAACTAACGCCTCAAAATGTGATAAAAGGATTCATAGGAGATAATGAAATTCCAGTAGAGGATGAATGTAAGAACTGTGGACAAAAACGGTATGGATATAAAGAGGAAACAAAACCTTATTATATTAGTGAGTCCACATTAAAACAGCTTAAGGCATTAAATCGGACGGAAGAAATGAGGGGATTGGAATTAGAGCCTTGGTATCTGGTAAACAAAGAAACGTATTTATTGCTAAAAAAGCACTATAAGAGAATCCAGTTTGAGCCAATATTTTTGAAAGAAGATAAGTGGTAGAAGTGAGAAACTAATAGAAACAACAATATATTGCATAAGATGAAAACAGGCAGAGAATCGAAATTTAGATTCTCTGCCTGTTTTTTACCATCATTACTGAATTCCAGTATAATTAATAATTTTATTACTAATATTGGTTACAGTATCCGATGGTGTATAATTTTCAGTTCCAAATAAAAACTTATGGGCTTCTATTACATTCGAATGTAATGTGGTTGGGATTCCATAATAGATACCACTAAGTTTTGTGCCAGTTGTATTAAATGGGAACCCTTGTGTTTCTACAATTTTATAGCGGAAAACATCTTTTGCTAAAGAAAGTACTTCAAGGGAGTCAAAGCTTGTCTGAATATGAGGAAGCACTTCATTGACAATTTTCGTAAGAGTAATTGGGTTCGTACTCTTTGCTTTTTTTGCAATCTGTTCAATTACCGTTCTTTGGCGTTCCGTTCTTCTAAAATCGCCGTTTCCTACATAACGAATACGACAATAAGCCACCGCTTGGTTACCATCGACGGTTTGTTTTCCTGCCTTTTTAATTTTTGGAGAATTTCCTCCATTAATCTTATTCATATTTCCGATATAGTCATTTAAATTACCAAGTTCTGCTTCTTGGATATCTAATTCAATCCCACCTAATAGATCTACCGTATTAGCAAGAGCTTTAAAGTTAACCGTTACATAGTCGGTAATATTTAAGTCTAAGTTCTGATTAATTGTGCTAACTGCTAGTTGTGGACCACCAAAGGAATAAGCATGTGTTAATTTGGTAAGCTCAGAACCTTCTTTCCGATCCACATTGACGAAAGTATCTCGATAGAGAGAAAGAAGTTTTACTTCTTTTGTCTTTTTATTAATACTTGCAATAATCATAGCATCGGAGCGGTTTCCTTCACCAAAATCATTATCTTGAGAATCGAGACCAAAAAGAGCGATGGTTTTATAATGATTGATATTGTCATCTTGAAAATGATTAATCGTGACATTTTCCATATTGACATGATCCGTTTGCATTTTAGAAAATACAAAATAATAGGCAGCATATAATAAAGCAACTAAAATAATTAAAATTTCAAGAAAGAGAAGAAGCCTCATTTTTCTTTTTTTCTTCTTTTTTCTCTTTTTTGTATTTGATTTTGAAGTAGAAGAACGTCGCTTCGTAGAAGAATCATAGAAATCTTCATCATAAGAATGAGAAGTACTATTTTTCCTTCTTGAAGAACTAGAACTGTTCGAACGAGATCTTGATTGGGACGTTGTTCTAGTTGTACGACGAGGACGTTTTTCTTCTTCCTCATAACGAGGAGGTCTTTTTCTTGTACTCATAGAGATAAATCCTTTCTTGTTTTCGTCTTTTTATCAATATTTATTCGTATCAATAAGCATTTTTATTTATAAAACCTTTAAAGATTGTGAGAAATAATATTTTAATATCCAAGGTTAACGACCAATTCTCGATATAATAAAGGTCATGTTCAATTCTACCTTTAATCGAAGTGTCACCACGATAACCATTGATTTGTGCCCAACCTGTCATTCCTGGTCTCACTTGATGTTTGATCATATAACGAGGAATTTCTTCTTGAAACTTCTTAACGAATTGCGGGCGTTCTGGACGAGGCCCAACAAGGCTCATATCCCCTTTTAATACATTAAAGAGCTGTGGAAGTTCATCAATGCTTGTCTTTCTTATAATTTTACCAATTGGTGTGACACGAGGGTCATTACTTGTTGTCCACCCTGCTTTTTCTTTGGAAGGATCTTGCACTCCCATAGAACGGAATTTATACATAGAAAATTCTCGATTTCCAAGCCCTATGCGGACTTGCTTAAAAATAATTGGTCCAGGGGAGCTTTTCTTTACAAGTATCGCTGTTACAATCATAACAGGAGAGAAAAGAATAATAGCAACGATAGAACCAATAATATCCATAATTCGTTTTGCAGTCTTATTAAATGTGTTCGTCAGTGGTACATTTCGAATATTAATAACAGGGAGCCCATTTAAATCTTCGGTATAAGGCTTGCTAGAAATAAAGTTATAATAATCTGGAACAAATTTCGTATGGACGCCAGATTTCTCACATATTTTAACAAGACCTTCTAGCTTAGCATACTCGTTGATATTTAAAGTGATGGCAACTTCATCTAAATTATGAGTGGCCAAATAATTTGGAAGATCTTTAATTTTACCGATGCAGCGAGAGCCTCGATATTCGAACGTATTATCCACATTATCATCGAAAATACCATGAACGGTGTAGCCCCACTGAGGATTTTCTCGAATACGATCGATATAAGCCGCAGCGGCAACACTGAATCCGATAACGATAACATGCTTTTGATTTTTTCCAATTTGTCTTGTTTTCCTTAAAATGATACGAATGACATAACGGAAAATAAAATCTAATATAATGTTACAAAGGAAGAAAATGAAAAGCATGGTACGAGAGAAATATTTTGGTTCTGTTAAATAAATTACCAAAATAAAACTCATAATACCGATGATATTAGCTTTAATTAATTTTTCCAGTTCAAAATGAATGTCTTGAAACCTTTTCGGTGAGTAGAGTTGGCATTTAAAGTAAATAATTAAGTATAATGGCACTAAATAGAGCAATGCCTTTGAGTAGTTGGATTTCATAAATAGTGCTTGGAAAAAGGTTTCATTTGCTAAAACTGTTGGAAAAAATTTTCGGCTATAGCTGTAAGGAAAAAAAGTTTCAAACCGAATAAAGTATGACATTCCAAAGGAAATACACACAATAATGGCATCTACTAAAACATGGATAAAGTTTAAGTATTTTTGATTTTGTTTGATCATAATCATACCTCATCGTAAGTTATTATAACAAGAATCAGACAGTATTTAAGGGAATAGGAGAAAACCAATTTCTTAAAAACTGTCTAATAGTTGATATAATATTAAAATTTTGTTCACATTTCATTAACATATATCATACATGATATTATTTCATTTAACAATAGAATTTTTCTTACAAAAAACATAAATTTATAACAGTTCGGACACAGTTCGGACACAATTACTTGATAGTATATAAACAAACAAAGGAATGAGTACAAAAAATCATCAAGCAATTGATGTTTTGAAAGGAGTAAATAATTATGAGTTACGATAATGAAAATAGAGAATTAAATAAAATGGAAATGAATACAACAGCTGGAAATGGTGATGGAGGAAATGATACTTATTCTTCCGAAGAAGTAGGAAATGGAACTTATCATTTCACACCAGAAGAAATGAGAGCCAATGGAAATAATACTTATTATAGCCAAGGAAATGATTCTATAAACAATGGAAATGAAATGAATTACAATTCTAATACAACAAGAAATAATGAAGAAGGTGAAATAAGACAGGCGGCAAGTTATTCTTATAATAATAATAATCAACAAGAAAATCAAAACCAGAATTCTTATCAGCCTTATGAAATGCAACAGAACTATCAACAAGGAAATCAAGATTTCCAATATCAACAGTTTAATGACAATGGGGTGATTCCGCCAATGAATAAAAAGAAAAGAACAAAAAGACCAAATACAGGAAAAAAAGTTGGAAAATTTGTAGCTTGTGCAGTGGCTTTTGGTTTGATTGCAGGTACTGTATTCCAAGGTGTTAACTATGGAACAAGATATTTCTTAGGAGATAACCAGAGTCAGGTACAATTAGAGACAACAGGATTTGCGACAGGAAATGAAGTGAGCACAAAAGGAACGGTTTCTCAGGTGGCTGATAGCGCTATGCCAGCAATTGTAGCGATTACAAGTACCATAGAATCCATTCAAAATGGTTTCTTTGGACAGCAGTATAAAACAGAAGGAACAGGTAGCGGTTCTGGTATTATTATTGCAAAAGATGATGGCAATTTATATATAGCTACCAATAACCATGTAATTGAAGATGCGAAGAAAGTACAGGTAACATTCTACCATGATCAAAAAGAAGAAGGTAGTGGAGAAGTGGTAGAAGCAACAATTGTAGGAACGGATCCAGATTCTGACCTTGCCGTTGTAAAAGTTCCAGTGGCAAATATTAGCTCTGATACCTTATCCAATATTAAAGTGGCATCCCTTGGAGATTCTGATGAAGTAACGATTGGGCAACAAGTAGTTGCGATTGGTAATGCCCTTGGTTATGGACAGTCTGTAACAAGTGGTTATGTGAGTGCTTTAAATCGTGAAGTACAATTAGAAGATAAAACAATGACATTAATGCAGACAGATGCAGCGATTAACCCTGGTAATAGCGGTGGTGCTTTATTAAATATGAATGGGGAAGTTATTGGTATTAACTCTGCAAAATACTCCGAAAGTGGTGTAGAAGGTATGGGTTATGCGATTCCTATGGCAACAGCAAAACCAATTCTTGAAGATATTATGAATGAATCAACAATTCCAGAAGATAAGCAGGCATATCTTGGAATTACAGGTGCTACTATGGATGATCAATATCGCCAATATATGGGAAATAGCGATATTCCATCTGGTGTCTATGTCGCAACAGTAACAGAAAGCTCTCCAGCAGAAAAAGGTGGTATCTACGCAGGTGACATTATCGTAAAATTCAACGATAGAGATGTTAGCACAATGGATGGATTACAGAGTCTTTTATCAAGAAGAGCGGCAGGCGATGAAGTGACAATTGTTGTAAAACGTCAAAACCAGAACGGAACTTACGAGGAAAAATCATTACAAGTAACACTTGGTAAGAAAACAGAGTCTGTAAAACAACAACAGGAAAATCAGCAAAGTAACAGCCAACAGCAACAACAAGATAGTAATAGCCAATATAATAATCAATATAATAATAGCGATGATTTTTGGTCATTTTTTAACTAAGAGATAAAGAATACGCTTTATGAATTTCTCATCGAAAAAATCCACTTCCATGTTGAAGTGGATTTTTTTTGGATCTACTGTTATGATTATAAAAAAGAATAAAAGAAAAGAGGTGTTTTTGGTGACATTACAACAGTTGCGATATTGTATTGTTGTAGCAGAGAAGGGATCGATCAGTGAGGCAGCAAAAACGCTATTTGTAACACAGCCAAGCGTAACAAGTGCGATTCATGAACTAGAGCTTGAATTTAAAATTACGATTTTTAATCGAACCAATAGAGGGATGATTTTATCACAAGAAGGTGTAGAATTTTTAAGCTATGCAAGACAAGTGGTAGAGCAAGCGAAACTGATGGAAGAGGCATATTTAAAGAGAGAGGAAAAAAAGAAGAGATTCCAAATATCGGCACAACATTATTCGTTTGTGGCAGAGGCATTTGCAAATTTAATTCAAGAATGTGAGCTTGAAGATTATGAACTCACATTGCGAGAGACGAAGACATCGAACATTATTGATGATGTAAAACAATTGCGGAGCGAAATAGGAGTTCTTTATTTAACCGAGTATAATGAAAAAGTCTTGAATCGATATTTAAAGGAAAATCAATTAAAATTTCAAGAGCTTTTTTTAGCGAAACCGCATATTTTTGTAGGAGAAAATCATCCCCTTGCAAAGAAGGAAAAAATCCAATTACAAGAACTAGAAGAATACCCATATTTATCTTATGAGCAAGGAGAAGATAATTCTTTTTATTTTGCGGAAGAGATGTTAAGCAATGTGCCGAAAAAGAAAAGTATTCGGGTCAGTGACCGAGCAACTATTTTTAGTCTCATGATCCGTTTAAATGGTTATACGGTATCCACAGGAATTTTAGGTGATGATATGAAAGCCAGCAATATTATTGCAAAACCTGTGGATTCAAAACAAGTCGTTCGAGTAGGGATTATTACGCATAAAAAAGCGGTATTAAGTGAGATTGCAAAGAAATTTTTAGAAAAACTATACGAACTTCCAATGCTTCATGAAATGGAAGCGCAAGGCATGATTCAGGAAATGAAAAAGAAGTGATCTTGATAGGAGATGTCAGGATAAGAGAATCAGGAGTGTTCAATTACAATTTAAGTGCGAAAAGCCCATTCCTTTAGGGGTGGGATGAAAGCACTATTTATTTTAATTTTTTGTGTATGTTTATCTTTGTTTTGTACATATTATATGCTATACTTATAGTATGGAAAATAATTATAGACATACAAACACAACAGTATCTTTGATAAATTATCATTTTG
>DVIZ01000182.1 GCA_018710905.1 Candidatus Scybalomonas excrementigallinarum
GACCGGGATGGACTAACCGCTGGTGGATCTGTTGTACTACCAAGTGCATGGCAGAGTAGCCAAGTTAGGAAGGGATAAACGCTGAAGGCATCTAAGCGTGAAGCCCCCCTTAAGATGAGATTTCCCATAGCGTAAGCTAGTAAGACCCCTTGAAGACAACAAGGTTGATAGGTTAGAGGTGGAAGCATGGTAACATGTGGAGCTGACTGATACTAATAGGTCGAGGGCTTGACCTTAAAGTTAAAATCAAAAGATAAAAATTTCTGTGTGTAGTTTTGAAGGTATAGTAAGTACTTTCAATATTCCTCCTTAGCTCAGTCGGTAGAGCATGCGGCTGTTAACCGCAGTGTCGTTGGTTCAAGTCCAACAGGGGGAGTTATTTTTTTCAAAAGAAAAAATAAATATCCGGCTCCATGGTCAAGCGGTTAAGACACCGCCCTTTCACGGCGGTAACAGGGGTTCAAATCCCCTTGGAGTCATTTTCTACGGACCTTTAGCTCAGTTGGTTAGAGCATCCGGCTCATAACCGGACGGTCCTGGGTTCGAGTCCCTGAAGGTCCACTCGTAGTTATTTGGACTATTTAATTGTGCGAAAGATAAAAGTTTTATGCCGACATGGCTCAATTGGCAGAGCAGCTGATTTGTAATCAGCAGGTTATCGGTTCAAGTCCGATTGTCGGCTTTTTAGTGTTGATATGGCCCGGTGGCTCAGTTGGTTAGAGCGCCGCCCTGTCACGGCGGAGGTCGAGGGTTCGAATCCCTTCCGGGTCGCTGATGCAACCAGAAGCATCAAAGTTTTTAGTAATGTGGGATCTTAGCTCAGCTGGGAGAGCATCTGCCTTACAAGCAGAGGGTCACAGGTTCGAGCCCTGTAGGTCCCATTTTATACAATCTAATTTTTGACGATGGATTAGTTGTATAAAGAATGAAATGTGATACCACATTTGTGGACGCAAGTCACATGCCGGCGTGGCGGAACTGGCAGACGCACAGGACTTAAAATCCTGCGGGACTAATCTCCCGTACCGGTTCGATTCCGGTCGCCGGCATTTGGTTAATAGCTCTAGATATTGCAAATGTATCTTAGAGTTATAATAACAGAATGCTTGAAAAGTAAAAATTTGCGTAGTATAATTAGTTTTATTAATGGGCTATCGCCAAGCGGTAAGGCACTGGATTCTGACTCCAGCATCCGGAGGTTCGAATCCTCCTAGCCCAGCTAGGAGTAAACCACTACTATTTAGTAGTGGTTTTTTTACGTTATAGGAAACAGAATTTCTTATAACATAAAAATACATTGTGTTTTCGTATATGATAAAATAGATATAAAGAGAAATAGAGTTATGATTAGAAGAATGAAAAGAAAATGGAGGAAAGTTTAAATTTTTCTTTTCAGCTATGTGAGAAAGGGGAGATACAATTATGTATCAGATGACAATAAGAGTTCGCTATAGTGAAGTCGATGCAGAAAAAAGAGTGGATATGGCACAAATTGTAAAATATTTTCAAGATTGTAGTACATTTCATTCAGAAGATGTGGGTTGTGGAATTGAAATATTAGAAGAGAAGAAAAAAGTTTGGTTTTTATGTGCATGGCAGATTGAAGTAGAACGTTATCCTGTTTTTGGAGAGGAATTAACAATTACAACGTGGCCATATGATATTATGAGTGTTAACGAACTAGGGAAGGAAAAGCCGATTCATGGCGAACAGTCAATGACTAACATAGAAAAAAGGAAGGCATCCGTAAGAAATCGCAATAAAAATGATTTGTATGCTTATCGAAATTTTGCTATGATAGATAAAGATGGGGTTACCATTGCAAGAGCCAATTCTATTTGGTTCCTTGTGAATACGGAGACAGAAAAACCAGTAAGAATTACAAACGATGATGTGGAGATGTATGGAATAGGGGAACCACTTCCAATGGAGTACAAAGGAAGAAAAATTAAAATACCAAAAGAAATGAAAGAATACGATACATTTTCTATTTTAAAAGCTCATATTGACACAAATGCCCATGTAAATAACAGTCAGTATATTATTTTTGCTGAGGAGTATTTGCCAAAGGATTTTGCCGTTAAATGCATGCGTGCAGATTATAAAAAAGCGGCCAAGCTTCATGATGAGATTGTCCCAAAAGTTTGGCAAGGAGAAGATACTTGTGTTGTGGAATTTTGTGATACAGCACAAAAACCTTATGTGGTAATTGAATTTGAGCGTTTTAAGTAGAAAGATAGATAAGAAATAGGAGTAGGAAGAAAGGAAGTTTTATGATACGATTAGGAGAAAAGCAAGTTTTATATGTAGTCAAACAGACAGATTTTGGAGTTTATTTAGGAGAAAGTGATTTTGAAACAAAAAATACGATTTTACTTCCTAAAAGACAGGTTCCAGATGGGGTAAAAAAGGGAGATTCCGTAGAAGTCTTTATTTATAAAGATTCTGAGGACCGTATTATTGCTACAACAAAAAAACCAGCGATTATGCTAGGAGAATTAGCGGTATTAAAGGTAAAAGATACTGCTAAAATAGGAGCATTTTTAGATTGGGGTCTTGATAAAGATCTTTTATTGCCTTTTAAAGAGCAAGTTGGAAAGGTGGAAAAGGGCAGAAGCTATCTTGTTACTTTATATATTGATAAGAGCAAGCGTTTATGTGCTTCTATGAAAGTATATGAAAAACTTTCTTCTAACAGTCCTTTTCAAAAAGATGACAAAGTAGCAGGAATTATTTACGGAAGAAAAGAAGGAATAGGAGCTTTTGTAGCTGTAGAAAATCAGTATCATGGTTTGATTCCAGAAAAAGAATTGTTCCGTCCTTTAAGAGTAGGAGATCAAGTAGAAGCAAGAGTTATCCGTGTTAGAGAAGATGGAAAATTAGATTTAAGTATTCGAGAGAAAGCTTATATGCAACTTGAAATTGATAGTGAAATTATAGAAGAGTTATTAAGAGAAGAAGGTGGATTTCTACCATTTCATGATAAAAGTGATCCAGAGGCAATTAAGAGAGAATTTGGAATCAGTAAGGCTTCTTTCAAGAGAGCAGTTGGTCACTTATTAAAGCAAGAAAAAATTGAGATGACAGAAGATGGGATTTCATTAAAATAAAGGAAAGTGTTATTTTAAGAAATTTTCTCAATAAAACAAAGAAAACGAGAATTTGCTAGAGAAAAATAGGGGCATATTTTATATTTTTTGAGGAATTCCTATAAGAAACAAAGATTTTTTTTGTGAAAGGAATTGTAATTTTGTGACAATATGGTAGAATACTTGTGATAACAGATTTTCAAAAACGGAGCCAGATAGAAAAGGGGGCACAAAATAATTGGACTCGATAGATTATTATAATAAGTATGCAAATATGTATTTTGAAACAACAGTAAATTTAAGTATGAAAGAAGCACTTGATCGATTTCTAGAATTGGTACCAGAAGGCGGAGCAGTTTTAGATTTGGGATGTGGCTCAGGAAGAGATAGCCTCGAGATGCTAGAACGTGGATATGATGTGACAGCGCTTGATGGTTCAGAAGAGATGTGTGCCTTAGCGGAAATTCATACAGGGTTAGAAGTTCTAAATATGAAATTTGAAGAACTGGATTTTGACGAGGTATTCGAAGGGATATGGGCGTGTGCGTCTTTAGTACATGTATCGTCTAAGAAAATGCCAGAAATTCTTCGTAAAATACGCAAAGCACTTGAGATGAATGGTATCTTATATTTCTCTGTAAAAAAAGGAGATTTTGAAGGATATCGCAATGAGCGTTATTTTACTGATTATGAGAAAAGTGATATTAAAGAACTCTTTGCGAAAGTAGAAGGATTTGAGATCATCGACATATGGAAGTCAGAAGATGTTCGAAGCGATCGTAATGATAAACTCTGGTTGAATGTATTAGCGAAAAAGGTTGAAATAGAAGATTGATAAAAGAAGAACTGGCTAGAATGAGATAGCCAGTTCTTCTCTTTTGTAGGGAGGGAATAAGTGAAGCAGAAAGATTTGTATTTTTATATAAAATTCATTGCTATCCAAAATGAAAAAGTAAAAGAGAAAAAATTATAGATCAGCAACATAGGAGGAACGTTATGAGAGAAATAAGAAGAGTCAATCGTTTTTTTCTTATATTAATTGTAGCTTATATGGGGATTAGTATGCTATGGGGATTTATTCCCATTGGAGATAGCATTTTGATGAGAAGATTGACCGTTTTATTACCAGAGCTGATTATGTTAGTGATTGCTCTTATTTATTGGAGAAGAAGTCGTATTTCTTTTGGAAGGCTAATACGATTTCATAGGTTATCTCCAGTCGTGATTGTATTACTGATTGTGTTTTCGATTATAATTTTGCCATTTGTTACATTGCTGAATGCAATTAGTATGATGTTTGCAACGAATATTATTAGTACAGAGCTTTCAGGAATGTTGACAAATAGTTTAGCTTTTGGATTATTCTCAATAGGAATTGTTCCAGCTTTTGTAGAGGAGACTGTATATCGAGGAATTATTTGCCAAACGTATGTAAAATATCATTGGTTAAAAGCAGTTGTATTAAGTGGATTTTTATTTGGAATTATGCATGGGAACTTGAATCAATTTTTTTATGCATGGATTCTTGGAATGTTATTTGCCGTTGTTGTGGAAGTGACAGATTCTATTTTATCCAGTATGATCGTTCACTTTATGATTAATGGAGTTAATGTAGTAGGAGTTTTTCTGATGGAAAAATATCAAGCTCTTGTTGGGACAAATTCAGATTCTGTCATTCAAGAAAGTAATACGACGTATCTAAATATAAAAGATATTATTGGATTACTTCCAAGCGGCCTCGTCTGTTTGCTAATTGCAATGGGAATTTTATTTTTAATTGGGAGACTTAGTAAGAGAAGTGGAGTTTTACGGCAGAAAATAGAAGAAGGAAATAAGATAAACAGGGAAACAGAAGTGATAGAAGATAATTTCGGTAAAAAAAGGATGAAACTTTGGACATGGCATCTTACGGTTGCATTTGTATTATGTCTTATGTTAGCTATTACGGTAGAAATGGCAGCTAGGATTTAAAGGAGGTATTTTTTCGTGGTAAATAATGAAGAGAGAAAAATAAAGGCTGTGCTCTTTGATATGGACGGACTGATGTTTGATACCGAACGCCTTTATATGAAGGCATGGAAAAAAACAGGTGAGAAGTTAGGAATTCCAATCGGAGATGAATTTTTATTACAGAGCCGAGGAATGGTAAGAGCCGATAGCAGTAAGTTATTTACAAAGCTATATGCTCCTAGTATGGATTATGAAGATATTATTGCTGTTCGGCAAGAGTTTTTTAATAAAGAATTGGAAAAAGGGATTGTATGTAAAAAGGGATTAAAAGAACTGCTAGTCTATTTAAAGAGACATGGTTATAAGACAGCACTTGCTACATCAACGCCAAAAGAACGTGCGTTGAAATTAGTGAGGGAAACTGGCACAGAATATTTTTTAGATGAATTTGCATTTGGAGATTCTGTGGAAAAGGGAAAGCCAGAGCCGGATATTTTTCTAAAGGCAGCAGAGCTTGTGAATGTGAGTCCAGAGTTTTGCCTCGTATTAGAAGATTCTAAAAATGGCTTAATCGCAGGAAAAAGAGCCGGATGTAAAGTGATTATGATCCCCGATCTTGTTCCAGAAACCGAGGAGTTAAAGTCAGTCATAGATGCAAAATTAGATGATTTAGAGCAAGTGATTGGTTGGTTACAAAAAGTAAATGGAGAAACAAAATAGAAAATCTTTATAAAAATAAGAGAAAAGTTCAAGAATCCATAACACAACATATAGAATAAAAAAAAATTTTGGATCTAGGACTAGTCATAGAAAAAGGTTTATGCTATACTAATGTTTTTGATGAAGCGAGAAAGCAAAGTGAAAAGAAGGGAAGTTCTCGCATTTCAACAGAAGATAGTAATAAAAAATGAAATTCTTTTCGTGGATAGATTCGTATACAGAAAAGAAAAAAGGTTACCATAATAAAAAGGCATTATGAGAGAAAAGAGGTACTATTGTGAAAAAAGGTTTTGATCCAAAGAAGTATATTGAAGAGCAGTCAAAGTATATTTTAGAGCGTGTAAATGATTATGATAAACTTTATTTAGAGTTTGGTGGAAAATTAATTGGTGATAAACATGCAAAGCGAGTTCTTCCAGGATTTGATGAAGATGCAAAAATCAAGCTTCTTCAAAAGTTAAAAGATCAGGCAGAAATTATTATCTGTGTTTATGCAGGGGATATTGAAAGAAATAAAATTAGAGGTGACTTTGGAATCACTTATGATATGGATGTTCTTCGTCTTATCGATGATTTAAGAAGATATGGCTTATCTGTCAATAGTGTTGTTATTACAAGATATAGCGGACAGCCAGCTGCAGAAGTGTTCCGTCAGAAATTAGAGCGTCGTGATATTAAAGTCTATACTCATGAAGCAATTCCTGGATATCCAGCGGATGTTGATATGATTGTAAGTGATGAAGGATATGGAAGAAATAGTTATATTGAAACAACAAAACCAATCGTTGTCGTAACAGCTCCAGGACCAGGAAGTGGAAAATTAGCTACTTGTTTAAATCAGCTTTACCATGAGTTCCAACAGGGAAAACAGGCTGGATATTCAAAATTTGAAACATTCCCAGTATGGAATGTGCCTTTAAAACATCCATTAAATGTAGCATATGAAGCGGCAACGGTGGATTTAAAAGATGTCAACATGATGGATTATTTCCATTTTGATAAATATGGTCAAGTAGCAGTGAACTATAACCGTGATTTAGAAATGTTCCCAGTTGTGAAAAGAATTATTGAAAAAATCACAGGAAAAGAATCAGTATACCAATCACCAACAGATATGGGTGTAAACCGTGTTGGATTTGGAATCATTGATGATGATGCAGTAAAAGAGGCATCAAAAGCGGAAATCATCCGCCGTTATTTTGCTACATTATGCGACTTCAAAAAAGGTCAATGTGATGAAGAAGTTGTAAATCGCATGAAAGTAATTATGGAAGAAGTTGGATTAAAGCCAGAAGATCGTGTTGTAGTTCCAGCAGCTAGAAAATGTGCAGAAGAAAAAGATACGACTGCAGTTGTAGCATTACAATTGGAAGATGGTAAGATTGTAACAGGAAAACGTACGGACTTAATGGATGCCTGTGCAGCAATGCTTTTAAATGCAGTGAAATATCTTGCCAATATTTCTGAAAGTCAGTTATTATTAGCACCATCTATTTTAAATACTATTTGCGATTTAAAAGAACGCCATTTAGACAGTAAAATGATTCCATTAACAGCCAATGAAGTATTAATTGCCCTTAGCATTTGTGCGGTAACAAATCCAATGGCGCAAACAGCAGTCGAGGGATTAGCAAAGTTAAAAGATGCACAAGCCCATTCTACTGTTATGTTAAATAGAAATGATGAACAGACATTGAAAAAATTAGGAATTGATGTGACTTGTGATCCAGAATATGCATCAGAAAACTTATTCTATAACTAAAAATAAATAGGAACCCAAAGTTTGTTGTTCAAGCAAGGTAGATTCCTGTATGTGTCTTGAGTAAAATAAAAGAGTTGACAAGTATAAGGGAATAGCAGTAGAATAAAAGATAAGCATGTCAATAAACTTTATTTATGACAAATCAAACGTTTGTAAACAAAAAGTGAGCAATTAGGGGCAAAAAAATTGACTCACGATAAACAAGCATAAAAGATGTATGAAAAGATAGGAGACTAGATTTTCATACATCTTTTTTTATAGTGTAGGAAACGGTATTTCTTATAGTATAAAAAGTGCTATGCGTGAATGGTGGAAAAAGCATACTTTATTCTATAAAATAAAAAATTTTATAATTAATTTATGATGAGGACACAATTTGTACATAATTTCCTATTATACTGGAACTAGAAATTAGCACTCGGAAAAAGAGAGTGCTAATTTGCAAAAACAACTTTTTTATTATATGATAAAAATGATGAGAAAAAGTGGAAATTTTAAAATTACAGATGAAAATTCCCGCTTAATAGGAAGGAATCTTAACGATAAGGATATTATCGTAGAAAGAGAGGGAGGAATTATGTTTAACGATGAAAAACGACCTGAAAAACCAAAGAAGCCGTTGATGTTTTACTATGCAATCGTGTTGATTGTTTTAGTTTTATTGAATTCTTTTGTTTTTCCAGCAATGCTTGGAAAAAGTGTAAAAGATGCAACTTATAGTCAATTCGTTATGGCTTTGAACCAAGGACAAGTATCAGAAGCCTCTTTAGATGGCGATACGCTTTATTTTGTCGTTGGAGATGGTGAAAATAAGACAGTTTGTAAGACAGTGGCAATGGAAGATGGTACCGCCCTTGTAGAGCGATTAGAAAATGCGCATGTGGAAAATTTTGATAAAGCAGAAATTAAACAGATGTCACCAATTGTTTCATTCTTGCTCACATGGATTTTACCGATTGTTATCTTCTTTGCACTTGGACAATTGCTTACGAGAAGTCTTCAAAAGAAGATGGGTGGCATGGGTCCTGGACCGATGACTTTTGGAAAAAGTAATGCAAAAGTGTATGTAGAAGCACAAACAGGTAAAACATTTGCGGATGTAGCAGGGGAAGAAGAAGCGAAAGAAGCATTAGCAGAAATTGTAGACTTCCTTCACAATCCAAAAAAGTATGCGGAAATCGGTGCAAAATTGCCAAAAGGAGCGTTATTAGTGGGACCTCCTGGAACCGGTAAAACTCTTCTTGCAAAAGCAGTAGCAGGGGAAGCAAAAGTGCCATTCTTCTCTATCTCAGGCTCTGAGTTCGTAGAAATGTTTGTTGGTATGGGGGCAGCAAGAGTTCGTGATTTATTTAAACAGGCACAAGAAAAAGCGCCATGTATTGTATTTATTGATGAAATCGATGCCATTGGTAAGAAGAGAGATAGTGGTGGAATCGGAGGCAATGATGAACGCGAACAGACACTGAACCAGCTCTTAACAGAGATGGATGGGTTTGATGGTAGCAGTGGAGTCGTTATTTTAGCTGCTACGAACCGTCCAGAAACATTGGATAAAGCGTTACTTCGTCCGGGGCGTTTTGATAGAAGAATTCCAGTAGAACTTCCGGATCTAAGAGGAAGGGAACAAATTTTAAGAGTGCATTTAAAAGCCGTAAGAGCAAGCGATAATATTAATGTCAATACAATTGCACGAGCGACTTCCGGTGCATCAGGTGCTGAAATTGCTAATATTGTCAATGAGGCAGCACTTCGTGCAGTAAGACAAGGAAGACGTGTAGTACAACAAGATGACTTAGAAGAATCTGTAGAAACAGTAATCGCAGGATATCAAAGAAAAGATTCTTCCATTTCTACAAAGGAAAAATTAATTGTATCTTATCATGAAATCGGACATGCTTTAGTTGCAGCGATGCAGAAAAATTCAGCACCTGTTCATAAGATCACAATTATTCCAAGAACTTCAGGAGCACTTGGTTATACGATGCAGGTGGAAGAAGATGAGCGATTATTAATGACAAAGCAAGAAGCTTTTGAAAAAATCGTAACTTTTACAGGTGGACGTGCTGCAGAGGAAATGATCTTTGGCTCTTTTACAACTGGGGCATCTAATGATATTGAGCAAGCTACAAAGATCGCACGTGCTATGGTTACTCGATTTGGTATGAGTGATGAGTTTGACATGATGGCTTTAGAAACGGTAAATAATCCATATCTTGGAGGAGATACTTCACTGGCTTGTTCTCCAGAAACAGCTGCAAAAGTGGATGCAGAAGTCCTTAAAATTATTCGTGAAGCCCATGCTTTAGCAAGAAAGATTTTAGAGGAAAATAAAGATAAGTTACATGAATTAGCAAAACACCTCTATGAGCGTGAAACGATTACAGGGGAAGAATTTATGTACATTCTTTTAAAGAAAAAAGAACTTCCTGCTTATACAGAGAATTCTGACAAGGAAGATCAAGGTGTAAACCTTGAAAAATAAATGATGAATTTTAAATAGGAGTATCCCAGTAGCTATTTGTATTGTGAGCTACTGGGGTATTTTTTTATGCTATAGGAAATTCCTAGCAACCAATGGCTTATTATGATGCCATTATGATAGGAGTTTTTCCTAGATTTTTGAAAAAACATAAGAAAAGAGATAAAAATAGAAAATATGATTTGCTATCTCTTTGGATATGTAATATAATTAGATTCATAACGAATTGTCTGTATACAATATATTTATACGATGGAGAAGGCGTTGCATACTGTTGTATAAAAAGCATTTCATACGACAAGGGAAATCATTAAGGAGGAAATAGCATGTTAGATTTAAGATTTGTTCGAGAAAATCCAGAACTTGTAAAACAGAATATTAAAAATAAGTTCCAGGAGCATAAATTATCGCTCGTGGACGAAGTGATTGAATTGGATGCAAAGAACAGATCCATCAAACAGGAAGCAGATACGTTAAGAGCGGATAGAAATAAAATTTCAAAGCAGATCGGTGCATTAATGGCACAAGGAAAAAAAGAAGAAGCGGAAGAAACAAAGAAAAAAGTAACTGCTTTCTCTGAACATTTAGCACAGTTAGAGGCACAGGAAACAGAATTAGAAGAAAAAATTAGAGATATTATGATGAAAATTCCTAATATCATCGATCCAAGTGTTCCAATTGGAAAAGACGATAGTGAAAATGTAGAAGTAGAACGTTTTGGTGAACCAATTGTGCCAGATTTTGAAATTCCATATCATGTTGATATTATGGAAAGCCTTGCTGGACTCGATCTTGATAGTGCAAGAAGAGTTGCTGGAAACGGTTTCTATTATTTAATGGGAGATTTAGCTCGTCTTCACTCTTCTGTTTTAGCTTATGCGAGAGATTTTATGATCGGTCGTGGTTTCACATACTGTGTTCCACCTTTCATGATTCGCAGCAGTGTCGTAACAGGCGTTATGAGCTTTGAAGAGATGGATGCTATGATGTATAAAATCGAAGGAGAAGACTTATACTTAATTGGTACAAGTGAACACTCCATGATCGGTAAATTCATTGATCAAATCGTTCCAGAAGCAGAACTTCCATATACATTGACAAGTTATTCTCCATGTTTCCGTAAAGAAAAAGGAGCACATGGTCTTGAAGAACGCGGTGTATATCGTATTCATCAGTTCGAAAAACAAGAAATGATCGTTGTATGTAAACCAGAAGAAAGTAAAGAATGGTACGAAAAATTATGGAAAAATACTGTGGATTTATTCCGCTCTATGGATATTCCAGTTCGTACACTTGAATGTTGTTCTGGAGACTTAGCAGATTTAAAAGTAAAATCTGTTGATGTAGAAGCATGGTCACCAAGACAGAAAAAATATTTTGAAGTTGGTAGCTGTTCAAACTTAGGAGATGCACAGGCTCGCCGTTTAAAAATCCGTGTAAATGGAGAAGATGGTAAGAAATACTTTGCGCACACTTTAAATAATACAGTAGCAGCGCCACCTAGAATGTTAATTGCTCTTTTAGAGAACAATTTACAAGCAGATGGTTCTGTAAGAATTCCAGAAGTTCTTCGCCCATATATGGGTGGACTTGATTATATGCGTCCAAAGAAAAAATAATAAGATAATTTCATTAAAAAGGGCACATGGAAAAGGATGAGAAAGACTTTTCCATGTGCCATTTTGTTGCTTTATTTTATTTTTGAGGAGGGGAGATAGTTCTAATGAGTGGGGGGAAGAACTATCTCCAGTAATATGAAAAAAATTTATAGAAAAAGGGAATCAAATGATTCATCCTTCTATCTGTATTTAGTATAGCCATAAAATGTGGCGAAACTTTGATGGTTTTGTGAAAAATGAGTGAACAAAAAAGTAAGTAAAAAAGTGTTGACAAAGATTTCAACTAGTGATATCATAACGATAGTTAGTTAAAGCTAACTATTTGAGAAATTAAATAGACGAGAAAAGGCAATAGGAACTTGTACTCTAGGTTGATAAACAATCCTTTCTCTTTTTCAGCGAAAGAAAATAAGAATAAAAATGCGAAATATGGGAGAAACTATCTCATAGTACTTATTTTTTAGTTGAAGGGAGTGAGTCAACTGGAGAGACAGAAAGAAAGTTCTTTTCTTTTTAAGAGAAAGTTAGTAGGGACTAACTTTAAAGGAGAATGGAAGAGTAAAGAGGTGAAACGAGTGAAAGAGCAGCTTTTAATTGAACATTGTTCTCTAACCCTTGCAAATTTAAAAGCAGGTAATTTATTTCGATATTTTCTAGAGAGCCAAGAAGAAATTGATGAGTATTTAAATTATTGGAATGGACAAATGAATAAAAAAGGCGTGTATTTGACCATTGTGAAGCAGTGTGAAGAAACCGCACTTATTTATGTTTATCGAAAAAGTAGTCTTATGCAGGTGCTAGAACGAGAAGAAATTCAAAACTTTTTAAAGAGATACGGATATGAGGATTTTTCAATTGAAGGTTGTATCACACATTTAAGAAAGCAGTTTCAAAGAAATTGTACGTTTCCCCATGAAATCGGAGTATTTTTAGAATATCCACTAGAGGATATTGTTGGTTTTATTGAAAATAAAGGAAGAAATTATAAGTGTGTTGGCTGTTGGAAAGTTTATGGAGATGAAAAGAATGCAGAGAAATTATTTACAAAGTTCAAGAAGTGCCAATGCATTTATCGACAACAATATCTAAGCGGTCGAGATATTATGAAGCTTACAGTAGCGGCATAAGACAGTCTGTACCGTGTATCTTGCATCATAGAGGGAGAATCTAAAAATAGAAGAGTAGACGCGATTTTATGAGAAAAGATGAAAGAAAGTAAAGTGAAAAAGTAGATAAAGAATAAAACAATGGTGATAAAGGGATCGAATCGAAAGTATGAGATCGCTTAACATAAAAAATAGACAAAATGGAAAGGAAAGGGAAAGAAAATGAGTAAAGTTGCAGTTGTGTATTGGAGTGGAACAGGAAACACAGAGGCTATGGCAAATGCCGTTGTAGAAGGAGCAAAAGCTGCAGGAGCAGAGGTAGAACTTTTTACAGCTTCTGAGTTTAATGCAAGTAAAATGGATGAATTTGATGCCGTTGCTTTTGGGTGTCCATCTATGGGAGCAGAAGAATTAGAAGAATCTGAATTTGCACCAATGTTTGAAGATTGTGAAAGTAAATTAAGTGGAAAGAAAATTGCTTTATTTGGTTCTTACGGATGGGGCGATGGAGAATGGATGAGAACATGGGAAGAAACTTGCAATTCCGATGGAGCAAATTTAGTTTGTGATTATGTCATTTGCAACAATGAGCCAGATGAAGAAGGATTAGAAAGTTGTAAAGAACTTGGAAATAAAGTTGCAACTGCTTAATGAATTACATAGTAAAATAAAAGTAAAATAAAAAATTACAGCTGATAGAAAAGAAATACATATGCCATAAAAGGGGCTGTCGCCTAGCTAACTATTTTAGCCAATGCGACAGCCCCTATGTTAAATTTATTATAACTCCACAGCACTTTGGATTCGAAAGCTAGCGTAAGTTTTAGAATCGGCAGGTAACTCTTTTTCCTCTAAGAAAAGACTGGTGCGGAAAGACATTTTAACGTTATCATTGATTGTGATCTGAGATTGCCCTCCATTGAATATGTGGCGTTTTCTTTTGCAGGAGATAACAAAAGAAGGGCGATATTGATAAGTTTGGTGTTTTGAGTAATATTCTAAGAAAAGAGGTTCTTCACTATCTTCCATAAAAGATAAATCTCCCTTTAATATTTTTTTACACTGTTTTTTGCTTAGGATAATGGAATTCTCTAGAGAGCGATTTTCTCCTTTATAACGTTTATGAAAAAGGTAACGAGATTGGTGTCCCACTTTAATATATTCAATATAAAAGAGTTCAGGCATTGTTTGAAGAAGAGGAAGTGTGCCACTGATCTCTAAAGAAGGAAGCAAATAGAGCTCTCTTACTTGGGCGCTAAAAGGCATATCTTTTGCATGTTCAGATATCTCATATTTGTCTAATATTTGATATAAAAGAGGAATAGAATCCTGTGGAATACATTTTGCAATTTCATAATGAAAGTTTGGATTTGTTTCGATTATGGATAATGAATTTGTTGTATTTGTTGTCATAGCTATCTTCCTTTCCATTGTCACTTAAACAATATTATGTATATATTATATAAAACCATAACAATATCTTGTGGTTTATTCGTTTAAAGTCATCATTTTTCTTTTTCTACTCTTATCATACAACAAAAATATGACCGTTCTGTGGATAATATCTGAAGAAAATATGAGATATTTATGAAAAATTAATAAGAGATTTATTAAGAAACGTAAGAATTACAAATTTCTATGAGTAAAATCAAGAAATGTTAGACAGAATATTCTTTATAAACACTATATAATGGAGAAAAGAAGAAAGAGAGGTCATTTCCTTATGAATATTCAAAAATGTGCAGTTATCGGTTGTGGAGCTGTCGGTTCAACAATCGCTTTTCAACTTGTAAATGGTGGTCTTTTTAATGAGATCGTTTTATTAGATGTAAATAAGAAAAAAGCAGAAGGAGAGGCAATGGATATCGGTCATGGAATTCCCTTTGTACAGCCAGTTGATATCTATGCAGGAGATTATTCTGATTTAAAAGATGCTTATCTTGTTATTGTAACCGCAGGAGCCAGTCAAGCTCCAGGAGAGACAAGAATTGATTTAATCCATAAAAATGCTAGAATTTTTGAAAGCATTATTCCACAGATTACAAAGTACAATAAAGAATGTATTCTTTTAATTGTAGCCAATCCAGTGGATGTTTTAACAAGTCTTGCATTAAAATTAAGTGGATTCCCACCAGAAAGAGTTATCGGAAGTGGTACGGTATTAGATACTGCTCGCTTTAAATATAAATTAGGAGAACAGATGGGAATCGATACAAGAAATGTTCATGCATTTATTATCGGGGAACATGGTGATAGTGAATTAGCTGTTTGGAGTAGCGCAAATGTATCTGGTATTCCACTCGATGAGTATTGTGCAAATGGTGGAAATTGTAAAGGAATTGAAGATCGAGAAAAGATTTACGAAGAAGTAAAAAATAGTGCTTATGAGATTATTGAAAGAAAAGGGGCTACCTATTACGCTATCGGTGTTGCGGTAGAGAGAATTGCACAAGCACTTGTTCGTGATGAGCATTCTGTATTAACCGTTTCTAGTTTGATGACAGGTCAGTATGGTATCGAAGGTGTTTGTCTTGGTATGCCAGCTGTTATCGGAGAAAATGGTGTAGAAAAAATGATAGAACTTCCATTAAACGAAGAAGAGGAAAGAAAATTAAAGGAATCTGCAGAAACACTTGCACGCGTATTAGAAGAAGCATAAAAAGAATGAAGTATGCATGATTTAGACATAATGATTTTTTCGGTTATTAGAAATGAATTTTTTGATAAGAAAAAAGAGGATTGTGTGAAAGAAGTTATTTGTGTTATAATAGAAAACATATTTTGTATACAAAAAACAAAGGGAAGACAATGATCTTCCCTTTCACGCTATTCACAAAAGAAGTAAAATAGGATGACCTTAATAGCAATAAATGGAAACGAAAATACGAAGCTAAAAAATGTTTTACAACTTTAAATCGATACATAGTTTAAAGTTTTAACAAAATAAAGTTATAAAGTATTGAAAAAATAAAAAAAGTAGTATAGAATAGAGATTAATTTGAATTTATTTTAAAATAAAATTTAAATGATGAGGAACACGTGTTGTAAGTTTCTTGCAGTTAATGAAAAAGGGAAGGAGAATAATCATGTTAGCAGTAGGGACAAAAGCCCCAGATTTCACTTTATATGATAAGGATGGGAATGAAGTAACGTTAAGCAGTTATTATGGGAAAGGAAATCCAATCGTAGTCTATTTTTATCCAAGAGATAATACACCAGGATGCATAAAACAGGCTTGTGGATTCCGCGATGTCTATGAGGAATATGAAAAACTCTCTGTTCCTGTAATTGGGATCAGCAAAGACAGCGTAAAATCTCATTTGAACTTTGCCACCAAACATGAATTGCCATTTATCCTTTTAGCAGATAAAGAGTTACAAGCGATACAGGCATTTGATGTATGGCAGGAAAAGAAACTCTATGGAAAAGTCAGTATGGGAGTTGTTCGAACAACTTATATCATTGATGAAAATGGAGTGATTGAAAAGGTATATGAGAAAGTAAAACCTGACAAAAATGCGCAGGAGATTCTTGAATATCTAAGAGAGAGATAGGAATAGCGATAGCATGGCATCTTGAATAACAAGCAATGCCATGCTTTTGTCATCTAATGTGATTTCGGTGGCAAACGGTTATTTTAGAAAGATACGAAAGAGAAAAAAGGAGAAAAGAAAAAGAGTATTGTATGGAAAAGGAGAAAAGAGAAATGATTATTATATTAAAAGAAAATGCAGAACAGAAAGAAGTTTTTCAGTTAAAGGAAGAGTTAAAAAGTCAAGGATTTCAATTACATGAATCAACAGGTACTTCTAAAAGTTTAATCGGTTTAATCGGGGATACTGCCAAATTAGACGTGGATCAAATACAGGCATATCAGTTTGTAGAACGTGTACAAAGAATTCAAGAACCATATAAAAAAGCCAATAAAAAAATGCATCCACTTCCAACAATCGTAGATGTGAATGGCGTTTCTTTAGGTGGAGGTAATTTTCAAGTGATTGCAGGGCCTTGTTCTATTGAGTCAAAAGAACAAATGACTAGCGTAGCAAAAGCAGTGAAACAATCAGGAGCGGGGCTTTTAAGAGGAGGTGCTTTTAAGCCAAGAACTTCTCCTTACTCTTTCCAAGGACTTCACGATGACGGAATTCAACTGTTATTAGAAGCCAAAAAAGAAACAGGACTTCCAATTGTAACGGAAATTATGAGTATGGATCATATCGACTTGTTTGAAGAAGTAGACGTGATTCAAGTAGGCGCTAGAAATATGCAAAACTTTGAGTTATTAAAAGAACTTGGAAAATTGGATAAGCCGATTTTATTAAAGAGAGGTCTTTGCAATACATTAGAAGAACTTTTAATGAGTGCAGAATACATTATGGCTGGCGGAAATGAAAATGTTATTTTATGCGAGAGAGGAATTAGAACTTTTGAAAACGCATACAGAAACACATTGGATATTTCAGCAGTGCCAATGTTAAAGACAATGACCCATTTGCCAGTAGTGATTGATCCAAGTCATGCAGCAGGACTTCGATTTATGGTAGAGCCATTAGCTATGTCTGCTATTGCAGCAGGTGCAGATGGTCTTATGATTGAAGTGCATAATAACCCAGAAAAAGCACTTTGTGATGGGCCTCAGTCCTTGACACCAGCTCAATTTGATGATTTAATGGGCAAGGTGAGAATGTTACAACCAGTTTGTGCAAAATTTTATCAACAATAATACAAGAAAATTGTCATAATAATTTGATCAACGGAGTAGTGGTTTGTTATAATTGATAGGAAAACCAGATATCAGTGATAAGAAACAATAGAAAAGGAAAAACGAATGAAACAGATTGAAAAATTAACAAAGGGACAGAGTGTGATTTTAGCCTCTGGTTCTCCAAGAAGAAAAGAGTTGTTATCACAGGCAGGATTTTCCTATCATGTTATGGTAAGTGATGTAGAAGAAGTGATAACAGAAACGAATCCAGCCAAAGTAGTCATGTCTCTTTCCTTACAAAAGGCAAGTGATGTGGCGGAGAAATGTTTGGATGGTATTATTATTGGGGCGGATACCGTTGTAGCTATGGAAGGCGTTATTTTAGGAAAGCCAAAAGATGAAAAGGATGCCTTTTTGATGTTAAAACGTTTGAGTGGAACAACCCACTCTGTGTTTACAGGTGTGTGTATAATTTGTAAAAAAGAAGGACAAATTGTGGACAAAAAAGTTTTCTATGAAGAAACGAAAGTAACGATGTATCCGCTAGAAGAGGAAGAGATTTTGGATTATATTGCTAGTAAAGAGCCAATGGATAAAGCAGGAGCATATGCAATACAGGGGAAAGCAGGAATCTTTATTAAAGAAATCAAAGGGGATTATTATAATGTTGTTGGACTGCCAATTGGAAGGTTGGTACAAGAACTAAAAGATTTTGGCTGAGGGAGAGATGCAAAAGAAAGGAGATGAACTGGTGAGAAAGAAAATTCTAACTGTCGCACTTAGTGCAATTTTAGCCATTGGTACGTTATCTGGTTGCCAAAGTGCGGTGCAGGAGAAAAAAGAGGGTACTTTTACAATTTTAACTTCCTTTTATCCCATGTATATTCTTGCATTGAATTTAGTGGATGGCGCAGAAAATGTGGAACTTCGTAATTTGGCGAGTCCATCTACAGGCTGTCTTCATGATTATCAAATGAGACCAATGGATATGGTAAATATGGAACAGAATGATGTTATGATTATTAATGGAGCAGGCATGGAAGAATTTTTAGAAGATGCTACAAAAGGGCTTGACTCTTTGACATTAATCGATGCTACAGAAGGACTTAATTTGCTTCCTTCTAAAGAGCATAGTCATGACCATGAAGATCATGATCACGATCATGAGGATCACGATCACGAAGATCATGATCATGGTGAGTGGAATGCCCATGCATGGTTAAGCCTTGATCTTTATGAGGAGCAAATCGAAGCGGTGGCAAATCAGCTTAGTCAATACGATCCAGAAAATAAAGAAATCTATCAAAAAAATGCAGAAGAATATAAAAATAAAGTTGAGCATTTAAAAGAGTTAGAGGAAGAAATAAAAGAAGAGACCGAGGGAAAGAAAATTGTTATTTTCCATGAGGCATTTGCTTATATGGCACAAGATCTTGGTATGGAAGTAGTAGAATCATTAGAGGTAGAAACGGATGCTGGTCTTAGTGCAGGGCAGATCAAAGAACTGATTGATGAAGTAGATCATTCAGGAGCCGATCTATTAATTTCAGAAAAACAATATTCTGGAAAGATTGGACAGACATTAGAAAAAGAGATAGGGATTCATGATATTACATTGGATTCTTGTGTTACAGGAAAAATGGAGAAAAATAGCTATTTAAACTCCATGGAAGAGAATTTAAGAGTGTTAAAGGAGGCGTTGTCAAATGGGGCATAGTTGCGGATATCATTGCATAAAAGTTGAAAAATTAGGAGTGACTCTTGATCGGGAGCAAATTCTTCGGAATATTAATATTCATATTCACTGTGGGCAATTGACAACAATTATTGGGCCAAATGGAGCTGGAAAATCTACTTTAGTAAAGGCTTTAATTGGAGAAATACCCCATGAAGGAGAAATAAAATTCCGTGATATTCGCGATGATAAACCAATTAAATTAAAAATTGGTTATGTGCCACAGCACCTTTCCTTTGATAAAAATACCCCATCCACAGTATATGATTTATTTGCTTCTTATATGAGTAAAAATCCAGTTTGTTTTTTTAGAGAAAAAACGATCTATGAAAAGATAAAAAAACAATTGGCTGTTTTTGAAGCAGATAACTTAATTGATAAAACATTAGGTGATTTATCAGGAGGAGAACTTCAAAGAGTTATGTTGTCCATTGCCACATATCCAATGCCAAATTTATTGATCTTAGATGAGCCGATTTCTGGAATGGATCGAAATGGAATGATGCTTTTTTATAAACAGATCGATCGCTTGAAAAAAGAATACGATATTTCTATTATTCTTGTCTCTCATGATTTAGAGTTTGCTTATGAATATTCGGATAAGATTATTTTATTAGATGAGACGATTGTAGGGGAGGGAACTCCAGAAGAAGTGTTTAATAGTCGCAGATTTAAAGCGATGTTTGGAAATATTCGTTATGAAAGGGGTGAAAATTAATGTTCAAATATCATTTTATGCAAAATGCATTAATTGCAATTTTATTAATTACCCCTATTTTTGGAATTTTAGGAACTATGATTGTCAATAATAAAATGGCGTTTTTCTCGGATGCGTTGGGACATTCTGCTTTTACTGGAATCGCTCTTGGAATGTTATTAGGGATTCAGGATACCTTAGTGTCTATGGTCGTATTCGGCGTTATCTTTGCCCTTTTATTAAACTGGATTCGAAAGAAAAGCATTGCATCAACGGATACTGTTATTAGTGTGTTCGCCTCTTGTGGTATGGCAATTGGTCTTGCTATTTTATCACTTGGAGGAAACTTTGCTAAGTATAATAGCTTATTAATTGGTGATATTTTAAGTATTACAAGCCATGAGATTATTGGGCTTTTAGTGGCATTTGTTGCAGTTCTTTGTTTTTGGTTCTTCTGTTTTAACCATCTTCATGCAATTAGTATTAATCGCTCTTTAGCGAGAACAAAAGGAATTCCTGTGGAATGGATCGATAATTTATTCGTTATCTTAATTGCTATTGTTGTTATGTTATCCATTCAATGGGTTGGGTTATTAATTATTAATGCACTTTTAATTCTTCCAGCAGCATCTGCGCGTAATATTGCATATAATATGAGAGCATATCATTTTTATTCGGTTGTGATTGCAGTTGTTTCTGGTGTATTAGGCTTAGTTCTTTCTTATTATTTTGGAATTGCAACAGGACCAATGATTGTGATTGTAGCTTCTTGTATCTTTTTTATGACCTTACTATTCGGTAAAAAAAATAGACGATAAGCAAGAGAACTTAGTAAAAATATCATAGGTAAAAATAGAGAGGAACTACGATGAAGAAAAAAGATCTGGCTTTGATTATTGGAATTGTTATTATTGCAGTAATTGGTCTTTTCTTCGTAATGATGATGAGAAAAGATGGGAAGCAAGTGGTAATTACCGTAGATGGAACTGTATATCAACAGGTAAGTTTAGAAAAAGACGAAACAATAGAAGTGAAAACAGAACATGGAATCAATGTTGTGAAAATAGAAAATGGGGCTGTGTCAATGGAAAGTGCGGATTGTCCAGATAAAGTTTGTGTGAAACATGCAAGTATAAAAAAATCTGGAGAAACGATCGTATGCTTGCCGCATAAAGTCGTTGTGGAAGTGACAGCCAATACTACACAAAAGGAGATCGATAGTGTTGCCCAATAAAAGAGAGCAAAGAGTGAAAAAAGTTGCAAATTATGGTGTTCTTGTAACACTAGCTCTTGTTGCTTCTTATGTAGAGACGTTAATTCCTATTTCACTAGGAGTGCCAGGAGCCAAAATTGGGCTTGCAAACCTCATTACCATTGTAGCGCTATTTTTAATGGGATGGAAAGATGCGTTTGCCATTTCCATTATTCGTATTGTATTAGCTGGATTTTTATTTGGAAATTTATTTGCCATATTTTATAGTTTAGCTGGTGCGATACTCAGTTTACTGATTATGATGCTCTTAAAGAAATTAGAGTTTGGAACAGTAGCGGTTAGCTGTGCAGGTGGTGTTGCTCATAATATTGGACAGATTAGCTTTGCAGCCTTTTTAGTGGAGAATAGCCGTTTATTCTATTATTTACCGATTCTATTGATTGCTGGAGTATTAGCGGGTATCGTCATTGGAATCATTGGTGGTGAATTGATAAAAAGGCTAAAAGGAGTTTTATAGTTAGGAAAATAATAAATAGACTTTAAAAAAGACCTCTTTTTAGATAGAAGTTATTTCTGATCTTAAAAAAGGTCTTTTTTGTTTTCTTATTCTTTTTGTGATTTTAATAATTTTTTAAATTCAAGATAGAATAAAGTGACTGTTGTTAAAACAGCAATCGTATCCGCAATTGGTTCTGCAAGAAAGACAGCATTTACTTGATTGGATAAAAAGTGTGGCAGTATGTAAATTAACGGAATTAATACGATAATCTTTCGAAATACTGCTAAGAAAGAGCTGATCTTTGAATTACCAAAAGCGATAAATGTCTGTTGGCAAGAAATTTGAAGTCCCATTAAGAAAATAGTTGCCATATAAATACGGAGAGAAGGAACCGTTAACTGAGTGAGTTCTTTATCAGAAGTAAAAATACCGATAAAAATCGTTGGGAATAATTGTACCAAAAGCCATAAAATACTGGAATAAAGGAAACAGGAAATCGTCTGTAATTGGAATGCTTTCTTTACACGAGAAAGACTCTTAGCACCATAGTTATAGCTGATAATTGGCTGTCCACCTTGTGTAATACCTTGGAGTGGAAGAAGTGCAAACTGCATAATACTAGAAAGAATTGTCATAGCTCCAACGGCTAAGTCGCCGCCATATTTCAATAAAGAAGAATTGAAGCAGAGAACTAGGACACTTTCTGTTGCTTGCATGGCAAATGGTGCAACTCCTAAAGCGACACATGGGAGAAGAATGGCAGGAGTGATTTTAAAGTTTTCTTTTTTCAAGTGTAAGGTACTTTGTTTGCTAGATAAAAACCAAACTGCCCAAATAGCACTTAATGCTTGGGATAAAACAGTGGCGATGGCAGCTCCTTTCACACCCATATTAAAACCGAAAATAAAAATAGGATCTAAAATAATATTTGTTACTGCTCCGATAATAACGGTTAACATACTAATTTTGGAAAAGCCTTGTGCGGATATAAATGCATTTAATCCTAATGTCAGTTGCACAAAAATTGTACCGACTGCATAGATAGAGATGTATTGTTTGGCATATACGATTGTATTATCACTTGCACCGAATAAATAAAGGAGTGGTTCTTGAAAAATAAGAACGAGTACGGTTAAAACAATAGAAGTGATAACGAGAGCAGAAAAACAGTTTCCCATAATTTTTTCCGCCATTTGATTGTCTTTTTTTCCCATAAAAATACTAGCTCTAGGCGCACCGCCCATTCCTACGAGATAAGCGAACGCAGAAATAATCATAATAATAGGAAAGCAGACGCCAACTCCTGTTAAAGCAGTAGATCCAATCTTTGGAATATGACCGATATACATACGATCGACCATGTTATAAAGTGCATTTACTAATTGAGAAGTGATAGCAGGAATTGCAAGAATCCACAGCAAATGTTTCACTGGCTCTTTTCCTAAGTCCACTTCTTTTGACATTGATAGTTTCATAGTATTAAACCTCCCTTTTTTTAAAACGCTCAATAATTTTAATCATGGTTGTCTCCATTTGAGAGATTTCTTCTTCAGAAATATCTTGTAATAAAATCTCATTGATTTGCTCAATTTCTTTTTGTAATCGACGGAGCAGAGGAGTTGCCTCTTTCGTCAATTGAATTCTCTGGATCCGTTTATCTTTCGTATCTGGTAGGCATACAATGAGCCCACGAGAAAGTAATGAGTCAATACTTCGACTAATCAGTCCTTTGGATACTCCTAAAATAAGAGTAAGTTGGCTACTTGTATTAATAGAAGTATTATTGGAAAGAAGGATGAGAATCGAGATTTCATTCGGAGAAAAATTTTCATCTTTAAATCGTAAATGAATTTCTTGAGCATAAACACGTCTGATCTGAGAAAAATAAGAAAGCATTGTTTCTACGTTTGAAATCATTAGAACCTCCTTTTTATGTTGAGAGCAGATTTTGCCATGAAAATTGCTTGTGCAAGGCAAAGAGTGAATTGCTATAAAACGATGAAAATTGTGAGTAGTATCAGATACATACTACATTATATAGTTTACTTGTAAACTACTTTAACTATAGTTCTCAAAGGTTTCTTTGTCAATAGGAAAAATTAGAAAAAAGCAAAAAATCAATACTATTATAAGATTTTTTATATATTCCTTTCAAAGTTTCATTGCTATACTATTCCTATACTAATATTAGTATTTAAGTAATCAAAAAATAATTTTAGGAGGAAAGGTATGAAAAAGAGTGGAAGAAAACAGGGTGTTTTCACTTTGTTTTTCAGTGTATTATTGGCGATAACCGTTATTTTTACAAGCATTATGCCAGTATCTGCAAAACAAAGTCAAATGACAATGACAAAGGAAGTAGGAAGTAAAGTAGCGATTACGTTACATTATTATCGATTTGATAACAAATATGATGACTGGGATATTTGGGCATGGGCACCAGAAGGGGTAGCTTTTGCACTAGATAGTCAAGATGAATTTGGGAAAAAGGGAACAATAGCATTTGAAAATGTCTCAGAAGAGACACCGATTGGATTTATCGTTCGAAAGTCAGACTGGTCACAAAAAGAAGGAAATGCCGATCGCTTTGTTGATAAAAGTAAATTAAAAAGCGATGGTACAGGAGATATTTATGTGATTGAAGGCGTTGATACTGTGTATACAACACTTGCATCCGCTCAAAAAGCTATTGCAGATTTAAAAAAGCCAAGAGTCACAACTGCGAAATTTGATTCCTTAAATACGGTTTCCTTTGAAACCAATCAAAAGATAACAAAGAAAGATAAATTTACGATTCAAAGATATCATGGAGTGCGTAAAATTCCAGTCAAAAGTGTAAAATTAGATAAAGATGGTATGGGTGGAACACTCGTATTAAAAAATAATATGCTTCCAGATAAAACGTATACATTAGAAGTCCAAGGATTGGATAAGAAAGAAATTACGATTGGAGAACTTTATAATAGCGAGAGTTTTACAAAACAATATACTTATGAAGGACAGTTAGGAGCACTTTATCAAAAATCAAAGACAAAGTTTGTCTTTTGGTCGCCAACTGCCGATAATGTTTCCATTGCTTTTTATGGAAAGGATGGAAAAAATACAGAGAAAATTGCAAGTACACTTGCTATGAAGAGAAGTAAAAATGGTGTTTGGACGGCTACAAAAAAAGGGAATCTAGATGGCACTTACTATACCTATGAAGTGACACACAATAAAAAGACACAGTCTGTTGTCGATCCTTATGCAAAAGCAGTTGGAGTCAATGGAACAAAGGCTATGGTCGTTAATTTAGATTCTACCGATCCAGAGGGATTTTCCAATGAAAAACGACCAAAGGTAGAAAATCCAACGGATTCCATTCTCTATGAAATGCATATCAGAGATTTTTCTATTTCTGATAACTCTGGAGTTTCAAAAGAAAATAAAGGAAAGTATGCAGGTGTTTGGGAAGCCAATACAACGGTTCCAAATACGGATGTGAAAACAGGTATCTCTCATTTAAAAGAATTAGGCGTTACAACCGTTCACCTTCTTCCAAGTTTTGACCATCAATCCATTGATGAAACAAAGTTAGAAGAAGCACAATATAATTGGGGATATGATCCAAAAAATTATAATGTGCCAGAAGGCTCTTATTCTTCCGATCCTTATGATGGAAAAACAAGAATTATAGAATATAAAAAAATGGTACAAGAACTCCATAAATCAGGAATTTCCGTTGTTATGGACGTTGTCTACAATCACACAGGAGCAACTTCTGATTCCGAATTAAATAAGGCGGTACCAAATTATTATTATCGTCAAAATGAAAAAGGCGAATTTTCTAACGGCTCTGGTTGTGGAAATGAAACAGCTTCTGAACGAGCGATGATGAGAAAGTTAATGGTAGACTCTGTGACTTATTGGGCAAAGGAATATCATGTTGATGGGTTCCGTTTTGACTTAATGGCACTTCATGATCAAGATACTATGGTGGCTATTCGAGAGGCATTGGATGAGATTAATCCTTCCATTCTTATTTATGGAGAGGGATGGACAGGAGGCGATACGCCATTAAGTAGTGAAAAACAAGCAACAAAAGCCAATACAAAAAATTTTGGTGAACTACAAATTGCTGCATTCAGTGATGATATTCGCGATGGAATCAAAGGAAGTGTCTTTGATGCAAAAGACCATGGATTTGTCGATGGAGCGCAAAATAAAGAAGAGACAATTAAATTTGGAATTGTAGCATCAACACCGAATGATCAAATAGATACGGATAAGGTGAATAATCAAACAAAAGCATGGGCAAAGGAACCATACCAGACAATCACTTATGAATCCGCACATGATAATTTAACGCTTTGGGATAAACTACAATCCGCCAACGAAACGGCAACAGAGCAACAATTATTAGCCATGAATAAGATGTCAGCCGCTATCGTTCTTACTTCACAAGGAATTCCATTCCTTCATGCAGGAGAAGAGATGGCTCGTACAAAAGTAAACCCAGATGGTACATTCAATGAAAATAGTTATAATGCCTCTGATTCTGTGAATGCCATTGATTGGAGTAGAAAGCAGAAATATGAGGATTTATATGAATACTATCGAGGATTAATTGCTATGAGAAAAGAGCATAAAGCATTCCATATGAATTCTACAAAAGAAATTCAAGATAATTTGAAGTTCTTAGATGTTGCTGAGAAAAATGTCGTCGCTTATACGTTAGATGGAAAAGCGGTGGGAGATAGTTGGAATACGATTGCCGTTATCTTCAATGCAAATAACAAATCGGTAGACGTTACGATTCCAGACAATCAATGGGCAGTTGTTGTAGATCAAAATACGGCTGGAACGAAACAATTAAAAACAGTAAGTGGTTCAAAAGTGACAGTGCCAGCTAATAGCACTTATGTGCTTGTTGATCAAGAATCTATGGATACTGTGAAATAGATCTTTAGTATTATATCACTAAAAGATAAGAAAACACCTAGTACAGAAAAACTGTATTAGGTGTCTTCTTTTTTTGTTACTTTGTATTTATAGGAAAGGAATAAATACAAGTGTGTTTGCTATCACTTAAATTACCTGTTTTAACTCAAAATCTTCTGTTACAAGAAGAATATCCGCACGTTTTCCAACGGAGATAGAGCCAACGGTATCAAAAATTCCAATGCTCATAGCTGGATTTTTTGTTGCTGCAAGGATGGCTTCTTTTTCTGGCACTCCAAAAGAAATAGATTTTCTCATGCAGTCAAAGAGGTTTGTAGCAGAACCAGCAATTGTACCATTTGATAGAGTCGCTTTTCCATCGGTTACAGTAACTTCCTGTCCACCTAATTCATAAGTGCCGTTTTCCATTCCTGTTGCCATCATAGAGTCACTAATTAAGACAACACGATCTTGGAACATTTTAAAGGTGGAACGAACAACGCTCGGATGAATGTGGATGCCATCGGTAATCAGTTCCACATAACTATGCTCAGCATCACAAGCCGCACCTACTAATCCAGGAGCGCGATGGGAATAGGCTGGCATGGCGTTGAAAAGATGAGTTACATGATCAGCACCTGCTTGAAATGCATCCATACAACAGTCATAATCAGCAGCTGTATGTCCAAGAGAAATATGTACTTCTCCATGTTTTTCTTGAATAAATTCCATAGCACCTTTTGCATTTGGAGCAACGGTTACTAATTTAATCAATCCATTGCTTGCTTTTTGGCAGTGGTCAAAAAATTCGGAAGAAAGGTTTACAATATATTTGCTTGAATGAGCCCCTTTCTTTTCTGGATCGAGGAAAGGACCTTCCATATTAAGCCCAACAATGGTGGCTTCAAGAGGATCATTTCCTACTTTGCTCGCTGTTCCAAATACTTTTTCTAAAACATCGATTCCAAGTGTCATAGAAGTTGGGCAATAAGAAGTGATACCATGCGCTTTTTCATATTTTAAAATCGTTTTTAATCCTTCTACATCCGCATCCGAAAAATCGTGTCCAAATGCTCCATGGCTATGAATATCGATAAGCCCAGGGATAACTTTTAAACCTGTTGCATCAATGGTAGTGCGATCGGTTACTTCATCGATAGAAGATACGATTTTATGATTTTCAATATAGACAGGTTGTTGTTTGTAAGAACCATCTTCTTGAAAGACAAGTCCATTTTCAATAATCATAATTAGAACACTCCTTTTTCTTTGGCAACAGATAAAGCATCCTCATCCGTAATGACAATAACATCTGGATGTAGTTGGAGAATAGAACCTTGTACTTTTGGTGTGATAGGGCCAAAGAAGGATTCATAAATCGCATTTGCTTTTTCTTTTCCGGATGCTAATAATAAAATGGTTTTCGCACTCATAATGTTGCCAATTCCCATAGTATAAGCGTATTTTGGAACATCTTCTTTGCTAGCGAAAAATCTAGCATTTGCTTCTACGGTACTTTCTGCTAGTTGAACACAATGGACTTCTTTTTTAAATTCATCAGAAGGCTCATTAAAACCAATATGGCCATTGCCACCGATTCCTAATAATTGAAGGTCTACAGCTCCCATAGAATGTAATAATTCATTATACTGTTTACAGCCTTCTAAAGAATCTTCTGTAAGACCATTAGGAACGAACGTATTTGCTTTATCAATATTGATGTGATCAAAGAAATTCGTATTCATAAAGTAACGATAACTTTGTTCATGTTCTCCTGATAATCCTTTGTATTCGTCTAAATTTACTGAACGCACTTTGGAAAAATCAAGTTCGTCGTTGTTATATTTTTTTACCAAATTCTGATAAGTGCCAACTGGTGTAGAGCCTGTTGCAAGCCCTAGAAGGCAGTTAGGATGTAAAACAACTTTTGCAGCGATGATTTCTGCCGCTTTTTTGCTCATGTCCTCATAGTTTTTTGCTTTAATCATTCTCATAAATAAATCTCCTTTTCTAAAGATGAAAGTCATAACAAAATATGCGTCGCGCACATAAATAAGAAAATTTTATTATGTAAACTGCTTGCACACTTTGTTCTACGATAGAAAACAAAATTTCTTATCGTAGAAAATAGCATCTATCTGATTATAGTGTAGGAATTCTTCTGTTAGCCTTATTATAGGCCTTCTTTCGTTTATTTTCAATAAATCAAGAGATTCTGAAATAACTTTCATTGATTGTGAAAAATCGACAAATTTATACTGGAATATTTGGATAAAAATAGAGTTTTCTCCGTAAGTTTTGAAAGTAATTTCATAAATAGAAAAATGCTTGAAATTAAAATTCAATTTAGCTATAGTGGAATCAACAACCGATGAGAGACACAGGATGAAAGTCTCTCACGTATTGTTTTCGTGGAAAAGAGAACAGCTTAGTAAAATCGCAAGTAAGAACTAAAAATGAATGGAAATCGAAAGGACGAGCTTATATGGAAAACTATTTAGAAGCGCTAAAAGGTCATTTGATTGTATCTTGTCAGGCACTTCCCCATGAACCACTTCATTCCTCCTTCATTATGGGAAGAATGGCGTTAGCAGCGAAAGAAGGAGGAGCAAAGGGAATCCGTGCCAATACAAAAGAGGATATATTGGAAATTAAGAAAAATGTAGATCTCCCAGTGATCGGCATTGTAAAAAGAGATTATGATGACAGTAAGGTTTATATTACACCTACTATGAAAGAAATTGATGAACTAATGGAGGTGAAGCCAGAGATTATTGCGGTGGATGCCACAAGTGATCTTCGGCCAAATGGGGTGACGATTGATGAGTTTTATAAAGAGATTCGATTGAAATACCCAGAGCAGCTCTTAATGGCAGATTGTTCAACAGTAGAAGAGGCACTCCATGCGGATGAATTGGGATTTGATTTTATTGGAACTACCTTAGTGGGATATACAGAGCAGAGTAAAGGGATGAAAATCGAGGAAAATGATTTTGAAATTATCCGAACAATTTTAGAAAAATCCTCTCATAAAGTGATTGCAGAAGGAAATATTAACACACCTGAAAAAGCAAAAAGAGTCATTGAGCTTGGTTGTTATAGCGTAGTCGTTGGCTCTATTATTACAAGACCTCAGCTGATTACAAAATCATTTACAGAGGCAATCGATACGATAGAAAAAGAAAAATAATAAAAGTGAAATATTATTTTTAAATAGTTATCAATCACAAAAAATAAGTGATAGCGGAAATCCGCAGAAAGGGAAGGTTTATTATGAGCAATTTAGAAAAGTACAGAGGTGTTATTCCAGCATTTTATGCTTGCTATGATGAAAATGGAGAAGTAAGTGAAGAAAGAGTAAAAAGATTAACCGAATATTACATTGAAAAAGGAGTAAAAGGTGTCTATGCCTGTGGTTCTTCAGGAGAATGTATTTATCAGAGCGTAGAAGATAGAATGAAAACATTGGAAAGCATTATGGAAGTAGCAAAAGGAAAATTAACCGTAATTGCTCATGTTGGATGCAATAACACAAAAGATAGTGTTCGATTAGCAAAACATGCAGAGAGCTTAGGAGTTGATGCCATCGCTTCTATTCCTCCAATTTATTTTAGACTTCCAGAATACTCTATTGCGGAATATTGGAATGCAATGAGCAAAGCAGCACCAAATACCGACTTTATTATTTATAATATTCCTCAGTTAGCAGGAACGGCTTTAAGTATGAGTTTATTAGAAGAGATGAAGAAAAATGAAAAAGTAATCGGTGTAAAAAACTCTTCTATGCCAGTACAGGATATCCAAATGTTTAAAGCAGCAGGTGGAGAGAATTTCGTTGTATTCAACGGACCAGATGAACAATTTATTAGTGGGCGCATGATGGGTGCTGATGGTGGTATTGGAGGAACTTATGGAGCGATGCCAGAATTATTCTTAAAAGCAGATGAACTTGTAAAAGCCCATAAAAATGAAGAAGCTCGGGAACTTCAATATGCGATTAATGAAATCATTTATAAATTATGTTCTGGACATGGAAATATGTATGGCATGATTAAAGAAGTTCTTCGTATCAATGAAGGATTTGATATTGGCGGTGTTCGAGAACCATTGACAAACTTAACGAAAGAAGATAAAGAGATTGCAAAAGAAGCGGCTAAAATGGTAAAAGACGCCATAGCAAAATTTTGCTAATCATACATAAGTGCAAATAGAAATAAGGGATCTATTTGTATGGGGCTGTTGCAAAAGAGAGCATTTTATCTTTTGCAATAGCCGATAGAGATAAAAAGGGTACTTATGATAAAAGATAAAAGAAAAGAGAGAGGTTACGGTTATGTAAGGTTTTACAACGATTGATTTAATTATTCTTATCGTGTATTTAGGGGCAGTTCTTTTCGCAGGACTTCATTTCTCCAAAAAAGAAATGCAAGGAAAAGAATTTTTTAAAGGAGATGGAACGATCCCTTGGTGGGTAACATCGGTATCCATTTTCGCAACGTTATTAAGTCCAATTTCTTTCCTATCATTAGTGGGGAATTCTTATGCGGGAACATGGATTATGTGGTTTGCACAACTTGGTATGCTATTAGCAATTCCACTTACCATTAAATTTTTCTTGCCTATTTATAGTAAATTAGGTATCGATACGGCTTATCACTACTTAGAAATTCGTTTTCATAGCAAAGGGCTTCGTGTGCTTGGTGCTGTGATGTTTATTATCTATCAAATTGGACGTATGTCTATCATTATGTATCTCCCATCTATGGTATTGGCAAACTTAACTGGGCTCAATGTGAACCTCTTAATTATTGTTATGGGAGTTATTGCTATTATTTATTCCTATACGGGTGGTTTGAAATCCGTTCTTTGGACAGATTTTATTCAAGGTAGTGAACTTTTAATTGGTGTAACATTTGCATTGATTTTCCTAGTGTGTGGAATTGATGGTGGTTTTGGTTCTATTATGCACGCATTTACAGCAGAGCATAAATTTTTGGCAGAAGATCAACCACTCTTTGATCCAAATATTTTAAAGGATAGTGTATTCTTATTAATCGTTGGTGCTGGATTTAATACGATGTCTTCTTATGTATCTAGCCAAGATATTGTACAACGTTTTACAACGACAACCGATACAAAAAAATTAAATAAAATGATGTTAACAAATGGTGCGTTATCTATCTTTATTGCAACTGTATTTTATTTAATTGGAACAGGACTTTATGTATTCTATGGACAAAATCCAGAACTTGCTCAAACAGCACAACAAGATCAAATCTTTGCGTCTTATATTGCTTATCAGCTTCCAGTTGGTATTACTGGTATTTTATTAGCAGCTATTTATGCAGCGTCTCAGTCCACATTATCAACAGGACTTAACTCTGTTGCAACTAGTTGGACTCTTGATATTCAAGAGCGTTTATCAAAAAAAGAAATGAGTTTTAAACTTCAGACGAGAATTGCTTAGTATGTTTCTTTAGGCGTTGGAATTTTCTCCATCGTTGTAGCTATGATTTTAGCAAATGGTGGAATTAAATCCGCTTATGAATGGTTTAATGGATTTATGGGACTTGTATTAGGTATTTTAGTAGGAACATTTATTCTTGGAGCATTTACAAAGGTTGCTAATACAACAGGTGCTTATATCGCCTTTATTGCAGCTACCGTTGTGATGGTTTATATTAAATATTTTCTTCCAGCCGAACAAGTATCCATTTGGTCTTACTCCATTATTTCAATTGCAGTTTCTTTAGTTGTTGGGATTCCAGCAAGCATGATTTCAAGAAAAATAAAAGGAGACCGCTCCGTGCCAGATGCCAATACAACAATTTTCAAATCAAAATAAAGGGTGATAAAAAATGATATTTGGGAATATTAAAAATTTAAAAGAGTTTGAATTTCTACAAGAAGATGTGTTAAAATGTTTGGAATATACGAAGGCTCATGATTTGCTTAACTTTGAAAAAGGAAGCCATGAGATCGATGGGGATCGATTGTTTGTAAATATTGTGGAATATGAAACGACAACTCCAGAAAATCGTTTTTGGGAGGCTCATAAAGACTATTTAGATTTACATTTTATGCTAAGTGGAAAAGAGCAAATCGATGTGAATTTTATCGATAACATGGAACAAAAAGAGTTTGTCCCAAAAGATGACTTTCTTCCACTAGAAGGAGAACCGAATAGCCATGTAGTGTTGACAAAAGGAGATTTTCTAATCTGTTATCCAACCGATGGCCATCGTACCGCAGTACAAGTGGGAGAGCCAATAAGGATAAAAAAAGCAATTTTTAAAATTAAAATTAAGAAATAGTTACATAGTAACCGCAGGAAGGGAAGTCTTTCTGCGGTATCTGTGCATATGGGAGGAAAAAAATGAAGCAATATATTTGTATTGATATCGGTGGAACATCGATAAAATATGGTATCATAAAAGAGGATGGAGTATTTTTGATTACCGATGAAATGCCAACAGAGGCAAAAGAAAAAGGTGGAGAAGGCATTATGGAAAAGGTTCGTTTTATTGTTGCTGATTATAAGAACCGATATGAGATAGATGGGGTTTGCATATCGACAGCAGGAATGGTGGACTGGAAGAAAGGTTGTATTATTCATGCCTCCTCTTTAATTCCAAACTACACGGGGACGAAAATCAAAGAGAGAGTGGAAGAAGAGTTCGGGATTCCGTGTGAGGTGGAAAATGATGTGAATTGTGCAGGACTTGCGGAATTTTATGGAGGAGCGGGAAAAGGTTGTGAAAGCAGTTTATGCTTAACAATTGGAACAGGCATTGGAGGATCTTTTGTGTATCGTGGAGAGATCTTTCATGGATTTTCTGGAAGTGGTTGTGAAATTGGATATATGCATTTACCAGAAGGCGAATTTCAAGATCTGGGAGCTAGTAGTGTATTAGTAAAAAATGTAGCAAAAAAGAAAGGGCTAAAAGAAGGAGAGCTCAATGGAAAGATGATTTTTGAACAAGCAAAAGCAGGAGATGCTATTTGCATAGAAGCCATTGAAAAAATGTGTGATGTATTAGGTATGGGAATTGCAAATATTTGCTATGTACTGAATCCAGAAATTGTCATATTAGGGGGCGGTATTATGGCTCAGAAACAATATTTAGAGCCGATTCTTAAAAACAGTCTTGAAAAATATTTAATTCCGTTTGTAGCATCTCATACAAAGTTAGCATTTGCCCAAAATGAGAATCAAGCGGGAATGTTAGGGGCTTATTATCACTTTAAAAATATTCATGCTAGGTAAGAATAGAAAAATGATGGGATAGAGAGTGAGAAGAAAGGAAAGTAGATATGGAACATCAAATTCAAGCAATGATACCACTAATAGAATCAATTTATGAGAGTTTTACGCCTCTTGAAAAAACCATTGCGGATTTTTTTATGAAAGAGAAAGAGGAAAACGATTTCTCCGCAAAAAATATTTCAAAAAAACTGTATATATCAGAAGCCTCATTATCCCGTTTTGCAAAAAAATGTGGATTTTCAGGATATCGGGAATTTTTATTCCACTATCAGCAGGAAAAAGAGACAAAAAAAGTATTTCCAGTACATGACTATCATTCGACACAAGTATTAGATACTTACCAAGAACTTTTAAATAAAACCTACCATTTGATGAATGAGGAACAGATGGAGAGAATTGTAAAGTTGCTGTCTACGAAAAGTAGAATTTATGTCTATGGCAAGGGAAGTTCTGGGCTGGTTGCCCAAGAGATGAAACTTCGATTTATGCGTCTTGGTGTCAATATTGAAGCCATTACAGATGAACATATTATGAAGATGAATGCTGTCTTATTGGACAAAAACTGTCTTGTAATCGGAATTAGTGTCAGTGGAACAAATGAGGAAGTGCTCAATTCTTTACAAATGGCGAAAGCACAAGGCTCTTCTACAATTTTAATGAGTGCAAGAAGAGATAAAAGTTTTCGTTTTTGTGATGAGGTTTTGGTAGTAGCATCAAAGAAATATTTAGAAAATGGAATGGCGATTTCTCCTCAGTTTCCAGTTTTAGTTATGGTGGATATTGTATATTCTCGTTTTCTAGAATCCGATAAGTTCCATAAAGAAGCATTACATGATCTGACGCTTAATGCGTTACATGAGAAAAAAAGAGCGTTTGAATATGAGTAAAGGAAAGAAATGATTTTGTGAAAAATGCCAATTCCCTATCTCCCTTTGTAAAAGGAATATTTATCATTAGGATATCAAATATTTAGAGTGAAAGCTGTGAGAAGGGATAAGAGAAATTGGTGGGAAAATTAGGTGTAGAAGTTGAAGTTGTGCATAATTTATAAAAATTATTTGCTATATTGACAAAAAAACATCTATTCTATATGATTATATATAGAAAATATATTGGGAGATAAAGCAATAGTAAAAATGGAGAAGTGAAGAGCTTCTCCAAAAAAATAAGACCAATTGGTTCTACCAATTGGAGAGAAAAAACATTTTCTAAAAGAACTCTTTAGCAAGAAGAAGATTTAGAAAAACAAATGGGATTTCAAGTTGTAGTTACAAATAATGTTATTGGTAAATAAGGAGAAAAGAGTATGGAGATCTTAGTATGTGTAAAACAAGTACCAGATGATTCTGTGGAGATTCATTTAAAAGATGGAGCTCCTGATTTTAGTCAAGCTGCTCCTGTTGTGAATGCATTTGACACGTATGCATTGGAGATGGCAGTTCGATTAAAAGAGGCGGTGGATGGAACCGTGACTGTTTTAAGTATTGGGCCAGAGAGCGCAAAGAATTCATTAAAAAATTGTTTAGCTGTTGGGGCGAGCAAAGCATTTTTAGTATCCGAAGAAGAATATGAACATCTAGATGCCAAAGGAATTGGAGAAGTTTTAAAAGGTGCGATTGAGAAAATCGAAGAACAAGAAGGCGTGAAATTCGATGTAGTCTTCTGTGGTAGAGAATCGACAGATTATGCGTTAGGACAGGTAGGAAGCGTATTAGCAGAAGAACTTGGCGTTGGTGTAATTCAAAATATTGTGGATATTGAAAAAGTGGAAGAAAATATTGTAGCAAAACAGGAGACAGAAGAAGGGTACCGCCAAGTGGAAACAGCAACTCCTTGTGTTGTTACCGTTAATAAGCCAACGTATGATCCTCGTTATCCAACAATCAAAAGTAAAATGGCCGCAAGAAAGATTACTATTAACGAATTTTCTCTTGCTGATGTTGGAAAAGAGAAAGAAACACTCCTTGTGGAAAATTTAGTGAAGGTTGTAAAAGTATATGAACCAGCGAAGAAAGCAGCAGGGGTAAAAATTAAGGCGGAGAGTGTAGAAGATGCAGTAGCACAGGCATTTTCACTTATGGAAGAAGCAAAAGTATTGCAGGAGGCAGGGAATATGATCTTTACAGAAAATAAAAAAATTATGGTATATGTAGAAAGTAAAGAGAATAAAGCGGTTCAAGCAGGGCTTGAAGTATTGACTCCTGCAAAGGAATTAGCAAGTGAAGTAATTGTAGTTACAAATTCAGAAGAAGCTGCAAAACAAGTGTCTACAATGGGTGTTCAACAAGTGTTTGTAATCGAGGATACTTTTGAAATCGAAAGAGAAGCAAAGAAACTTGTACAGTTAGTAAAGGAGGAAAATCCATCCCTTCTCTTTATGGGAGCGACTCCAATTGGAAAAGATTTAGCGGCTGAAGTTGCTGCCAAGGTAAAGGGTGCTTGTATCACAGATGCCATTGGAGTAAAAGAAGAGAATGGAACAATTGTATACACTTGTCCTGTCTATGGGGGAACGGTATTAAATGATATTACTTCGGATGCGGATATTCAAGTCGTTTCCATTCGTTCTGGAATTTTTAAGAAACCAGAAGGAAATGAAGCCCCAGTAGAAGTAGTGAAAGTACCAGTAGAAGTACATAATTTAAAAACCGTTGTCAAAGAAACGGTCAAAGAAATTGTGGAAGCAGTTAACCTTGAAGAGGCCGATGTAATTGTAGCTGGTGGTAGAGGTCTTGGAAATGAAGAGAACTTTAAACTAGTGGAGGAATTGGCAGAAGTTTGTGGCGGAGTTGTCGGTGCAACAAGACCAGCAATTGAAGCCAATTGGATTTCAAGAGCTCATCAGGTTGGACAGTCAGGAAAAATTGTTGCGCCAAAGCTTTATATCGCATTAGGAATTTCAGGGGCAACTCAGCATGTATCTGGTATGATTGGCTCTGGATATGTTATTGCAGTAAACAAAGATGAAGATGCGCCAATCTTTGATGTGGCTGATGTTGGAATTGTTGGAGATGTTGTGAAAGTAATTCCTCTTTTAATTGAAGAGTTTAAAAAGAGAAAAGATAATTAAGCGATGAAATTTATCGGAAAGAATTTTCTTTTTCGAGTAGATTAGAATATAAAAAGAGTCATAGAAGAGTGATGTTCCATTCTTTTATGATTCTTTTTTTATGTTATAGGATTAGGGTGTCAAAAGGTCACTGACCTTTGATATATATTTGTACCTTGAAAACTTAACACGATATTCAAAATCACTGTGATATTTGGTAAAATATAAGTATCAAATATGGAGGTGATTCAAATGTTTGTTACTAATAAGAATCAACAATTAACTCTGACCGATAGCACTCTTAA